>DAIDTV010000081.1 GCA_027457005.1 Chloroflexota bacterium | reverse complement strand
TCGGCATGTAGATCCCTACGCGGTCGCCGGTCTTGACGCCGAGCGCGGTCAGCGCGTTGGCGCACTTGTTGACCTCGGACTGGAGGTCGGCGTAGGTCAGCGTCCGCGAGTCGCCGGGCTCACCTTCCCAGTAGTAGGCGACCTTGGAACCGAGGCCGCGCTCCACGTGGCGATCGACGCAGTTGTAGGCGACGTTGAGCTGGCCGCCGAGGAACCACTTCGCGTAGGGCAGGTCCCACTCGAGGACCTTGTCCCACTTGCGGAACCAGTCCAGCCGGCTCGCGGCCTGCTCCTCCCAGAACCCCTCGAAGTCGTGCTCCGCGCGCTCGTAGAGGTCCGCCTTGGCGTTGGCCGCGCTGGCGAGCGCGGGCGGCGGAGCGAACTCCCGTTGCTCGGAGAACAGAGCCTCGATCTCGGGCTGGGCGTTCACGCTCATTCGGGACCTCCGTGATGACGGACTGTCGCCGGTGCCGATGCCGAGACCGGAAACTGCGCGGGACACTGGCACCCGGCAGGCGCGATGTCGGACAGCGTAGCCCCGCGAAACGGCCTGTCAAGAAGTGCGCACGCATGGATATGCGCACGATACGATCCCTGGGCCGTTCGATATCCGTTCGTAGTCAGCGCCCCGCGCCATCGCGGATCAGGCGGCGCTGATCTCCTCCAGGGCGCGCAGGGAACCCTGCAGCGCCGCCTCGGCGGTGCGCGCGTTGCGGTCGATCAGCTCGCGCACGTCGGCGCGCACCAGCCCCGGCGAATCCACCATCGCGCGCGGCGGGGGAGCCTGATCGTACCGGGCGGCCTCCCCGGCCCATTGCTCGCGCCACTCCGCGGGCGTCTCCAGTGGCGGGTCGCGGTGTGCCTGGGCGAGCCAGACGAACCCCCAGGCCCGCGGGACGACACGGTAGACGTCGTATCCGCCGCCGCCGGTGGCGAGCCAGCGGCCCTCCGTGTACTGGTGGGCCAGCTCATCGACCAGCCGGGCGGCGCGTGCCATGGCGTACGTGGTCAGGTTGAGGTGCGTGAGCGGGTCGAGCGCGTGCGTGTCGCTGCCGTGCTGGGAGACCAGCATGGTGGGGTGGAACGCCGCCGCGAGCGCTGGCACCACCCGCTCCACCACCGAGAGCCACGACGCGTCCGAGGTGCCGGGGTCCAGCGGCACGTTCACCGCGGTGCCCCGCGCGTCGGGTCCGCCGCGATCGTCCACGAACCCGGTCCAGGGGAACAGGACCCGCCCGGACTCGTGGAACGAGACCGTCAGCACGCGCGGGTCGTTCCAGAAGATGGTCTCCACGCCGTCGCCGTGGTGGGCGTCGAGGTCGACGTAGAGCACGCGGTGCCCCGCGTCCCGGGCGAGCGCGACCGCCAGGGCCGTGTCGTTGTACACGCAGAACCCGCTGGCGCGGCCGGGCATCGCGTGGTGGAGCCCACCGCCGGGATGGAAGGCGTGCAGCGTCTCGCCCGAGAGGATGCGCTCCATCGCGGCGAGCGACCCCCCCGCGACGGCCGCGGCCGCCTCGTGCATGCCGTAGAACGGCGGGTCGTCGCCCCAGGACGAGAAGCCGAGCATGGTGCCGGCGTCCGGGTACTCCGAGAGCATGTGCACGGTCGAGACGTACAGCGGCTCGTGGACCCGGTGCAGCTGCGCGTCGGTCGCCTCCGGCGGCGCCAGGAAGCGCTCCGCCCCGAGCGCGCGCAGCAGGTCCATCCCCGGGCCGAACCGGCGAGGCGTCAGCGGGTGGTCGACGCCGAAGTCGTAGAGCAGCGACGAGGGACCGTAGACCACCAGCGGCTGGCCATGCGCGGTGGCTCCGTGCTCCACGATGACCCGTCCTGTCGCGTTCAGGTCGCGCGGGAGTCGCCGTAGCGACCGCCGGCCGCGCTGGCGTCGGGCGCCCCGTTGCCGAGCGTGCCGGGATCGCGCGAGGGCCCCAGTTGCATCGGGCAACTATAGCGACTGCGTGCGCCGGCTCCCGTCCCGGGACGAAGGCCCGACGACGATCGGCGCGTGCGGGTCGGACCCGGTGCCGTATGCTGCGAGCGCGATGAGCGTGGACACTCCCCGGCACCGGGAACGCGACGCCGTCCTGCGGGACGGCTCGTCGATCCACCTTCGCGACGCACGGCCCGAGGACGAGCCCGCCCTGATCGCGTTCCTGCAGGCCCTTGCGTTCGATTCGCGGCGCATGCGGTTCGGTGGCGTGATCACCGATTACCAGGGCATGGCCCACCAGTGGGCCGCGCCGCCCGACCCGGAGGACTGCTCGCTGGTGGCCCAGGCCGGGATCGACGGGCGCATCATCGCCAACGCCAGCTACGACCGCGTGGGGCCCGACACCGCCGAGGTCGCCTTCGTCGTGGCGGACGACTACCGGGGCCGGGGCATCGCCACGCTCCTGCTGGAGGAGCTGGCGCAGCGCGCCAACGATGACGGGATCACCACCTTCTGCGCGGAGGTCCTCCCCGAGAACGCGCGCATGCTGGAGGTCTTCCGGGAGAGCGGCTTCCCCACCACGCTGCGCGTCGAGCCGGGGACGATCCTGGTCGAGTTCCCCACCGAGCTGACCGGCCCGGCCCGGGAGCGCTTCGAACACCGCGAGCAGATCGCCGCCGCCGCAGCGGTGCGGGCCCTGCTGCACCCTTCCGCGATCGCCGTGGTGGGCGCGTCGAGACGGCGCTGGACGATCGGCGGCGAACTGTTCCACAACCTGCTCGACGGCGACTTTGCGGGCCCCGTGTACCCGGTCAACCCGAATGCCGACGTGGTCCAGTCGGTGGCGGCCTACCGCTCGATCCTGGATATCCCGGGCCCGGTCGACCTCGCGGTGATCGCCGTCCCGGCATCGACCGCGGTGCAGGTCGCCCGGGAGTGCGCGGTGAAAGGCGTGAAGTCGCTGGTGATGACCTCGGGCGGGTTCGCCGAGACCGGCGAGGAGGGCGCGCAGCGACAGCGGGAACTGCTGGCGGTGTGCCGCCAGGCCGGCATGCGGCTGGTGGGACCCAACTGCATGGGCGTCATCAACATGGAGCCCTCGGTACGCCTCAACGCCACCTTCTCGCCCACCGCGCCCACCGCCGGCAACATCGGCTTCCTGTCGCAGAGCGGCGCGCTCGGCCTGGCGATCATCGAGCACGCCAACCGCCTCGGGATGGGCCTCTCGAGCTTCATCTCGATCGGCAACAAGGCCGACCTGTCGGGTAACGACTTCCTCCAGTACTGGGAGGACGACCCCTCGACCGACGTGCTGGCGCTCTACCTGGAGTCCCTGGGCAACCCACGAAAGTTCGCGCGGGTCGCCCGCCGGGTCGGCCGGCACAAACCGATCATCGTGGTCAAGAGCGGCCGGCAGTCTGCCGGCGCGAGAGCCACCTCGTCCCACACGGGGGCCCTGCTGGGCGCGTCGGACGTCACGGTGGACGCGCTCTTCCACCAGGCCGGCGTGGTCCGCACCGACACCCTGGGCGAGTTCTTCGACGTGGCGTCGCTACTGGCGAACCAGCCGCTGCCGGCCGGCCGGCGCGTCGCGATCCTCACCAACGGTGGCGGCCCCGGGATCCTGGCCACCGATGCGTGCGAGGCGGACGGCCTGGTCGTGCCGCGCCTGCCGGCGGACGTGCGCGCCAGGCTGGCGGAGTTCCTGGCCCCGGAGGCCGCGCTCGACAACCCGGTGGACATGATCGCCGCGTCGCCCGAGACGTTCCGGCGGGCGATCGGGGCGCTGGCGGCGTGCGAGGAGATCGACGCGCTGATCGTGCTCTTCGTGCTGCCCCTCGACACCAGGACCGAGGACGTCGCGGTGGCGATCCGCGACGCGGTGCTCGAACTGCCCCGCCGGATCCCCGTGCTGAGCGTCTTCATGTCGGGCGAGGGCGGTCCTGCCGCACTGCGGAATTCGACCGCGCGGGTGCCCGCCTACGACTTCCCCGAGGAGGCCGCGCGGGCGCTGGCGCAGGCCGTGCGGTACGCGGAGTGGCGCGCGGCGCCCCTCGGGAGCGTGCCCCGGTTCGACGACCTGCGCGAGGACGAGGCGGCGGCGGCCGTGGCGGCCGCCCTGGCACGCATCGAGCAGCCGGTGGCGGAACCGGGGACCGTCACCGGGACCCTGCCGGGCGCGACCCTCGCCGGCTCCTCGCTCGCCGCCCAGCCCTCCGACGGGCGCTCGCGCTGGCTGGGCCCAGATGAGGTCGCCTGCCTGCTGGAGTGCTACGGGATCCCGATCGCGCCCTGGCGCCTGGTCGAATCACCCGAGGCGGCCGGAGCGGCGGCCGAGGCGATCGGCGGGCCGGTGGCGCTGAAGGCCGTGGCGCCGGGCGTGGTGCACAAGACCGAGGCGCGCGCCGTGGCCCTCTCCCTGGAGGGTGCGGCGCCCGTGGAGCGCGCCGCGCGGGAGATGGCGGCCTCGCTCGAGCAATCCGGGCACCGGGTCGAACGCTTCTTCGTCCAGCAGATGGTGCCCCCGGGCGTGGAGATGCTGGTCGGCGTCGTGCACGATCGCCTGTTCGGGCCGGTGGTGGCCTGCGCCGCGGGGGGAACCACGGCCGAGCTGCTCCGGGACGTGGCGGTGCGCATCACGCCGCTGACCGACCGGGATGCCGCCGACATGGTCCGATCGCTCGCGACCTTCCCCCTGCTGGACGGCTACCGGGGTGCGCCGCGCGCGGACGTGCGCGCCCTGGAGCAGATCCTGCTGCGCGTGAGCGCCATGGTCGAGGCACACCCCGAGCTGGTGGAGATGGACTGCAACCCGCTCATCGTCCTCGAGGCAGGGGCCGTGGTCGTCGACGCCCGCATCCGGATCGAGCTGCCGCAGCCGCGCTGACGCGCCCCCCGCGCGCGGCTATGCTCTTTCGGGCCGCGCGGAGAGCGGCGTGGCCCGGGCTCATGGCCGCCGGCCACGCACCCGACCGAACGCCGATGCGCGAGGCCAACCGATGCGTCGTGTCACCCCGCTCGCCTCGCTCCTGCTGGCCGCGGCCGTGGTGGCTCCGGGAGGCGTGGCCTCCAGCGTCGCCGCTCCGACGCTCGCGGTCGGCGGGTCCGGCGCGCTCCCGCAGGGAGTCCCCAGCGAGGCGTACCTCGAGGCCCTGGCACATGCCCACGACCACCTGTCGCTGGAGTCGCCGCGGCCCGTGACCGTTGCGCTGAGCCGGCGCCCGTCCGAGAGCTTCGCCATCGACGGCCGCGCCGCCGGGTCGGCGGGGCCGGTGGCCTCGCCCGGGTCGGCCGGAGGCGCCTTCCCGGCCGGGGCATCCCGGCAGCCGGCCCAGGCCGGCGCCACGCCCGCGCCCGGACCGACCCCAACGCCCGGCACGACGCCCACGCCCGGCACGACGTCGACGCCCGGACCGACCCCAACGCCCGGCACGACGCCCGCGCCGGCGGCCACCGGTGGCCCGGGACGCGAGATCTACGGGTTCCTGCCGTACTGGGAGCTCGGCGACCCGACCATGACACTGGACTACTCCGTGCTCTCCACCATCGCCTATTTCGGCCTGACGGCCACCGCTGACGGGACCCTCCAGCAGCTCGGCTCCGACGGCACACCGGAGGCCGGCTGGACCGGCTGGCAGAGCGGCGACCTCACCTCGATCATCGACGCGGCACACGCCCAGGGAACGCGGGTCGCCCTCACCGTCGAGCGGTTCGCCTGGGACACCACCGGGACGGCCAACAGCACGGCGCTGCTGTCCAGCCCGGCTGCGCAGGCCACGCTGATCGGCCAGATCGTGGCCCAGGTGGTGACGCGGGGCGTGGACGGCGTGAACCTGGACTTCGAGCCGGTGCCGGCGGGCCAGTCGGCGAACTTCGTGGCGCTGGTGCGGTCCCTCCGGGGTGCCCTGGACGCCGCCCGTCCGGGGCTCGAGCTGGTCCTGGACGTGACGTCCGACCTCGGCAACTACGACGTGTCGGCCCTGACCGCCCCGGGGGCGGCCGACGCCCTGTTCATCATGGGCTACGACTACCGGGGTGCCGGTGCCGCCAACGCCGCCTCGATCGACCCGCTGCAGTCGCAGGCCTACTACACCGACCTGACGCGGGCCGTGGGCCGGTACCTGGCGCTCACCACGCCGGGCCACCTGCTGCTGGGCCTGCCGTACTACGGGCGCGCCTGGTCGACCGTGTCCAACGCTCCCAACGCGGCCACGCTGCCGCAGAACGACCAGAACGGGTACTCAGTGGCCGCGCCCTACGACGTGGCGGCCGGCCTGGCCGACACCAACGGCCGCCAGTGGGACGCGACGGAGACCTCCGCCTGGACCGCCTACCAGAAGCAGAACTGCGCCACCTGCCCGAACGTCTGGCGGGAGCTCTACTACGACGACGCCCAGGCCCTCGCCGCCCGGTACCAGCTCGTCCTGTCGACCAACCTCCGTGGCACCGGCATGTGGGCGCTGGGCTACGACGGCACGCGGCCGGAGCTCACCGCGCTGCTGCACCAGGTGTTCGGCGCAGCGCCCCCGCTGCCTCCCACGGGCGCCGTCTCCGTGACCGCGACCGGCTCGCCGGGCAATCCCGCCAACGCCTTCTCCCCGAACGGGGACGGCGTGGCCGACACCGTGAGCCTCTCGTGGTGGGTGTCCGAGCCGATGACGGGGACGATCGCGGTGCGGACGGGCACGTCGACGGTCTGGAGCGCGCCGGTCACGGCATCGTCGGGCAGCGTGAGCTGGAACGGCACGCGGACCGCGGGCACCGCCGTCCCCGACGGCACCTACGGCGTCGTGCTGTCGGTGAAGGACGCGCGGGGCAACGCCGTGGAGCAGACGGCGAGCGTGATCGTCAACCGGGTGCTCGGCTTCCTGTACACCAGCCCCAACCGCTTCTATCCGCAGGACGGCGACGCCTACGCCCGCACCACCACGATCCGCTACCGGCTCGCGAGCGCGGCGACCAGCACGCTCCGGGTCCTGAACGCCGCAGGGGCCGTGGTGAGGACCGCGTGGTACGCGCGCCACACCCCGGCCGGCACGTTCACCTGGACCTGGGACGGGCGCAACGCCGCCGGCGCCATGGTCCCGCAGGGCGACTGCACGGTCC
>DAIDTV010000080.1 GCA_027457005.1 Chloroflexota bacterium | reverse complement strand
CCCTGGCGCTGGTCGAGATGCTGAACGGCGGCGTGACCCCGGTGGTCTGCCAGCGGGGCTCGGTGGGTGCCAGCGGCGACCTCGCACCGATGGCGCAGATCGCGCTGCTCCTGATGGGCGAGGGCGAGGCGTGGTTCGAGGGCGAGCGGCTGCCCGGCTCCGAGGCGCTGCGCCGGGCGGGGATCACGCCGCCGGGCCTGCAGGCACGGGACGGGCTCGCCACGATCAACGGCTCGAACGTGCTGACCGCGATGAGTGCGCTGCAGCTCTGGGACATCGACCGCTGGCTGCGCCAGGCGGAGATCGCCGCGGCCATGTCGCTCGAGGCGCTGCTCGCAAACATGAAGCCGTACGACGTCCGGCTCCACGAGCTCCGCGGCTTCCCGGGCGCGGTACGCGCCGCCCGCGCCATCGACCGCGTGCTCGCGGGCAGCGACCTCATGACCGGGAAGATCAAGACGAAGGTGCAGGACGCCTATTCGATGCGCTCCACCCCGCAGGTGATCGGTGCGGCGCACGATGCGGTGGCCTGGGCCTGGACCCAGGTCGAGACCGAGCTCAACGGGGTCGGCGACAACCCGATCTTCCTGCCGGATGCCCGGCTGACGCTCACCGGGGCGAACTTCCAGGGGACCCCGGTGGCGCTGCCCATGGACATGGTGGGCGCGGCCGTCACCATGGTCTGCGTCCTGTCGGAGCGGCGGCTCAACCGGCTCACGAACCCCGGGCTGTCCGCCGGTCTGCCCGCGTTCCTCACGAAGGGGGCGGGCATGTTCTCCGGGATGATGCTGAGCCAGTACACGGCCGACACGCTGATCGTCGAGCAGCGGATCCTCTCGGCGCCGGCGTCCATCCAGTCCATCCCGGCCGCCGCGGACCAGGAGGACTTCGTCTCCATGGGGATGAACACCGCCATCAAGAACGGCCAGATCCTCGACAACGCCTACGGCGTGCTCGGCATCGAGTTCATGGCGGCCGCCCAGGCGCTCGACTTCCGCGAGTTCACCCCGGGCGCCGGCACCCGGACCGCGCACGAGGTGGTGCGACGCCACGTCGCGCACCTCGACGAGGATCGGCCGCTGCACACCGATCACACGCGAATGAAGCAGGTGGTCCGGTCGTGCGAGATCCTGGACTCGGTCGAGGCGGCCGTGGGGCCCCTCGTCTAGGCACCGGCCGAGGCGCGTGTCCCCGCCAGCCCTCTACCTGCGCGGCCTCGCGATCGGGTTCGCGATCGCCGCCGCGATCGGACCGATCGGCCTGCTGTGCATCCGGCGGACGCTCGCCGAGGGCCGGGCGATCGGCCTGGCGACCGGGCTCGGTGCCGCCACCGCCGACGCGCTCTACGCTGCCGTGGCCGCGTTCGGCCTCACGGCCGTCGCCAGCCTGCTGATCGATGAGCGCCGGCCGCTCGGGATCCTGGGGGGCGTGCTGCTTGTGCTGCTCGGGGCGCGCATGTTCTCGCGGCGTGGCAGGGAGCCGGCCGGGCAGCCGGTCGCGGGCGCCGTACAGGCGGGGCATCCCGCGCCGGCATCGGGCATGTCCCGGACCAGGTCGCATCCCGGCCTCCCGGCGGCCTACGCGACAACCCTCGGACTCACCATCACCAACCCGGCCACGATCCTGTCGTTCGCCGCCGCGTTCGTGGGCTTCGGGCTCGTCGCCCACGGTGGGCGGGGCGCAGCGGCGCTCGTACTCGGTGTCTTCTCGGGCTCGTCGGCGTGGTGGATGCTGCTCGTCGCGGTGGTCGGCGCCGCCCGGCCGCGCGTGGGCCCGGTCGGCCTCCGGCGGGTGGCCGCCACGTCCGCCGGGCTCATTGTCGCCATCGGGGCGGTCGCCATCTGGACCAGCCTCCTGTCGGCGTGACCGCCGTCACCAGGCGGGGAGGCCATGGAGCGGGCGGCACATCCGGGTCGTGCCGCGCAGGCGAACCGCGGGCCATCTCCTGCGGTAGACTCTCGCGAAACCCAAGTCCATGGACCGGCCCAGAGAGCCCGGCGAGGAGCGAGTATGACGGCGCGCCAGATCATGACCCCGGACGACCTCCGTCGTGCCGTGGTCCGCATCTCCCACGAGATCGTCGAGAAACACGGCGGGACCGAGCGCCTGGCGCTCGTCGGGGTGCAGCGCCGGGGCGTCCCCCTCGCCCATCGCATCGCCGAGTCCATCGAGCAGCACGAGGGAGTCCGGCTGCCGGTCGGGGCGCTCGACATCACCTTCTACCGCGATGACCTCTCGATGGTCGCCCACCAGCCGATCGTCAAGGGCACCGATCTCCCGTTCGACGTGAACGTGATGACGATCGTGATCGTGGACGACGTCCTCTACACCGGGCGTACCGTCCGGGCGGCGATGGACGCCCTGATGGACTTCGGCCGGCCGTCCGCGATCAGGCTAGCCGTCCTCGTCGACCGGGGGCACCGCGAGCTGCCGATCCGCGCGGACCACGTGGGCAAGAACGTGCCGACGTCCCGGGACGAGGTCGTCAGGGTGCACGTGACGGAGTTCGACGGCACCGACGAAGTCCTGATCGACCGGCTGCCGGGCGCGGAGGGACGAGCATGACCGGCCTGGAGATCGGCGCGGCCGCGACCGTGGCCCGTGCGGAGCGTGACGGCGCGGCACGCGGCGACACGGCACGCGGCGAAACGGCGCCGGCGGACGGCTGGCGCCACCGCCACCTGCTCGACGTCGACGTCCTGTCGGCGTCGGACATCGACCTGGCGATGCGGACTGCCGACGAGATGAAGGAGATCCTCGGCCGGCCGATCCCGAAGGTTCCGACCCTGCGCGGCACGCAGGTCACCATCCTCTTCTACGAAGCCTCCACGCGGACGCGCGTCAGCTTCGAGGTGGCGGCCAAGAACCTGTCGGCCGACGTCGTGAACATCGCGGCCAGCAGCAGCTCGGTGACCAAGGGCGAGTCGCTGGTCGACACGATCCGCACCATCGAGGCGCTCGGCGCCGACATCATCGTGATGCGGCACGGCCGGTCGGGTGCCCCGTACCTGGCCTCCCAGGTCTTCTCGGGGCACGTCCTCAACGGTGGCGATGGCTGGCACGCCCACCCGACCCAGGCGCTGCTCGACCTGTTCACCCTGCGCGAGCGCCTGCCGGGCGGACGCGTCGCCGGCCGCAAGATCGTCATCCTGGGCGACATCCTGCATTCCCGCGTTGCCCGCTCCAACATCTGGACGCTCACCACCATGGGTGCCGACGTCTGGCTGTGCGGTCCGGCCACCCTGCTGCGGGGCTTCGAACGGTGGGCGGAGGCGATGCCGGCCGGTCGAAGGCTCACGGTGACGACCGACCTGCGGGCGGCGCTGCGCGGCGCTCACGCGGTCATGGCGCTCCGGCTCCAGCAGGAGCGGATGGCCGGCGGGCTGCTGCCGTCGCTGCGCGAGTACTCGCTGCGCTACGGCCTCACGGCCGAGACGCTCCGGTGGGCACGGGCGGACGCGCTGGTCATGCACCCCGGCCCCATGAACGAGGGCGTGGAGATCGGCCCGGAGATCGCGGACTTCGAGCGCTCGGTGGTCACCGACCAGGTGGCCAACGGTGTCGCGATACGCATGGCGCTGCTCTACCTGATCGCCGGAAGCGGCCCCATCGAGGAGGGCGGAAATCGTGGCTGACACACCGCGGCCGGGAGAGCGCGTGGAGCTGCTCGAGATCGAGGACGCGTGGCTGGTCGACCCGGGGAGCGGCCGCGAGGGGCAGGGCAGCCTGCGCGTCGAGGACGGCCGGATCGTGGCCCTCGAATGGGCCGAGCCGGAGGCCGGTGGACGAGCGGTGCGGCGCGGCTCCGCGACCGGCAGGGACGTGGCGGCGGCCGACCGGCCGGCCGTGCTGGTGACCCCCGCCCTGGTCGACATCCACGTCCATCTCCGCCAGCCCGGCAGGGAGGACGCCGAGACCGTCGCGACCGGGCTCGCCGCGGCCGCGCACGGTGGCTTCGGGACGGTCTGCGCGATGGCCAACACCACGCCCGCGATCGACTCGGGGGGGCTGGTCGAGGACGAGCTGGCGACGGCGCGGGCGTCGGGCAGTGTGGTCAGGCTGCTTCCGTACGGTGCCGTGACGGCGGGCCGCCGGGGCGAGACGCTCGCCCAGATGGGCGAGATGGCCGACGCGGGTGCGGCCGGCTTCAGCGATGACGGATCGCCGGTGGCCGACGCGTCCCTGTTCCGGAACGCGCTGGCGTACGCGGGCGCGCTCGGCCGCATGCTCGTCGAGCACCCCGAGGAGCCGTCGCTCACGAAGGGCGCCGAGGCCAACGAGGGGCTGGTGGCGACCATCCTCGGCCTCAAGGGCTGGCCGGCAGCCGGCGAGGAGAGCGCGGTGGCGCGCGACCTCGCGATCCTGGCCGAGGTCGTCGGGGCCAACCCGGCGAGCGCGGCCCCACACCTTCACCTCACCCACCTCTCAACCGCCGGATCGGTCGAGCTGGTGCGGCGCGCGAAGGCCGCCGGGCTCCCCGTGACCTGCGACGTGACGCCGCACCACCTCGCGCTCCACGAGGGCTGGGTGGCCGGCGACCGGCGCTTCGCCTGGGAGGCCGCGGCCTCGCCCTGGACGGGCGGCCGCACCGACGCCGCACCGTACGACCAGTCGACGCGGGTCAACCCGCCCCTGCGGACCCCGGCCGACGCGCTGGCGCTGTGGCGCGGGCTGGCGGACGGAACGGTCGACGCAATCGCGACGGACCACGCACCCCACACGCAGGTCGACAAGCTGGTCGAGTACGGCGACGCCGCCAACGGCATCAGCGGGATCGAGACGGCGCTGTCGATCGTGCTCGCCGGGGTGGAGGCGGGACTGCTGCCGCTCGCCGACGCGATCCGGGCACTCACCACCGGCCCGGTGCGGGTGCTCGGCTCCGCCGCGACAGCCGCCGCCGGCCGGCGGCGGGCCCACGAGCCGCTGGTCCCCGGCCTGGTCGAGGGCGCGCTCGCAAGCCTGGTCGTGGTGGACACCGCCGATACCTGGGATGTCGCGCCGGCGACCCTGCGCTCGAAGGGAAAGAACTCGCCGCTGCTGGGCCGGCGGCTCGGCGGGCGCGTGCTCGCGACCGTGGTGGAGGGACGCTTCGCGTACGCCGACGCTCCGGAGGAGGCGCTCGCGGCAGCGCCGCGCTGACGGCAACCGGCGGCGGTTCCGCCGAACCCACGCCGAGGGTCACGGCGCGGCCGCGCTGACCGGCTTGGCCTACGCGGGGATCACGGTCTCCGCGTGCGTGAGGAACAGGTCCACTGCCCGCGCCGCCTCCCGGCCCTCCCGGATGGCCCAGACCACCAGCGACTGCCCGCGAGAGCAGTCGCCCGCGGCGAAGACACCCGGGACGCTGGTCATGCGGTCCGCCCCGGTCGCGATGTTTCCGCGCGCGTCGAGCCGGCACCCGAGCTGCTCGGGAAGCGACCGCTCGGGGCCGGTGAACCCCAGCGCCAGCAGGACCAGGTCGGCACGGACCTGCCGCTCCGTCCCCGGCCGGTCGCGGGGAGCCACGCGGCCGTCCGGGCCCGCCGCCCACTCCACCTCGACCGTCTCGACCGCGGCCACGTGCCCGGTCTCGTCGCCCACGAACCGCCGGGTCGACACGGCGTAGCGGCGCGGATCGGCGCCCCACAGCGCCGCCGCCTCCTCCTGCCCGTAGTCGAGCCGGTAGACCTTCGGCCACTGCGGCCAGGGGTTGTCCGGGGCCCGCGCATCGGGGGGGCGGTCGAGGATCTCGAGCTGTGTCACGCTCCGCGCCCCGTGCCGGATCGCCGTCGCGACGCAGTCGGTGCCGGTGTCCCCGCCGCCGATCACCACGACGTGCCTGCCGGTGGCCGGGATGTACGCGCCGTCGCGGTGCCCGGAGTCGAGCAGGCTCTTCGTGTTGGCGCGCAGGAAGTCCATCGCCGGGTGGATGCCCGCCAGCTCGCGCCCCTCCACGCGCAGGTCGCGGGGCACGGTGGACCCCGTGGCGATCACCACCGCGTCGAAGCCGGACAGGAGCCCGTCGGCCGGCACGTCCCGGCCGGCCTCCACGCCCGGCATGAAGTGCACGCCCTCGGCGGCCATGAGCCCCACCCGTCGCTCCACGATTCCCTTGTCGAGCTTCATGTTCGGGATCCCGTACGTCAGGAGGCCACCGATCCGGTCGGCGCGCTCGAACACCGTCACGTCGTGGCCGGCCCGGTTGAGCTGCGCGGCGCACGCGAGCCCCGCCGGGCCGCTCCCCACGACCGCGACCCGCAGCCCGGTCCGGGTGAGTGGCGGCTCCGGCCGGATCCACCCGTTCGCCCAGCCCCGTTCGACGATCTCCAGCTCGATGGTCTTGATGGTGACCGGCGAGCCGCTGATCCCGACCGTGCAGGAGCCCTCGCAGGGTGCGGGGCAGACGCGGCCCGTGAACTCCGGGAAGTTGTTGGTCTTCTGGAGGCGGACCAGCGCCTCGCGCCACTGTCCCCGGTACACCAGGTCGTTCCACTCCGGGATCAGGTTGTTGACCGGGCACCCCGAGGCCATCCCGCCGATCATCGTCCCGGTGTGGCAGAAGGGGACCGCGCAGTCCATGCAGCGCGCGCCCTGCTCCCGGAGCGTGGCCTCGTCGTACGGCGGATGGGCGTCGCTCCAGTCACCGATCCGCTCGAGCGGCGGCCGCACGTGCAGGGGCTCGCGCCCGTACTCCAGGAACCCGGTCGGCTTGCCCACGGACGCGCCCGCCCCTACGCGCCGGCCACGCGCACGAGCTCGCGCGCGTTCTCCTGGAAGGCGGCCATCTCCGCCTCCGCGGGCGGCAGGCCCGCGTCACGCATGCGGCGCTGCGCCTCGAGCACGCGCCGGTAGTCGTTGGGGATCACCCGTACCAGCCGGGCCAGGGTGCGGTCCCAGCCGGCCAGCAGGCGCATCGCCCTGCCGCTCGAGGTGTACGCGGCATGCCGCTCGACCAGCGAGCGGACCTCGGCGAGCTCGCCGGGATCGTCCAGCTCCGCCAGCGGAGAGAGCGACACCGTGTCGCGGTTGCAGGATCGCTCGAACGTCCCGTCCTCGTCGAGCACGTAGGCGATGCCGCCCGACATCCCCGCGGCGAAGTTGCGGCCGGTGCGCCCGAGGACCAGCACGCGTCCCCCGGTCATGTACTCGCACCCGTGGTCGCCGATCCCCTCCAC
>DAIDTV010000079.1:339-7160 GCA_027457005.1 Chloroflexota bacterium | reverse complement strand
GAGGCGGGGGCCGTGGCCGCGCCCGTGCCGGGGCCGGCGACGAAGCGCGCCCCGACGACAGCGGCGGGATAGCGGCGGGCGCCCCCGGCAGCGTGGGTCCCGGCCGCGACGGCCCCGGAACCGGCAGTCCCGGCGGCGACGGTCCCGGCGTACACTCCGGGCATGGGCGCCGTCGACACCATGGATGTCTTCTTCGAACGGCTCAACACCGGTGACCGTGAGGCGGCCGTCCAGCTGTTCGACGAGAAGGCCGAGATGCGCATCCACGTGCTCGGCAACGTGAAGGTGCTGCGCGGCGAGCAGATGGCGGGCTGGTTCCTCCGTGCGGACCGCGGCATGAAGATGCTCCCCGGGGAAGGGCGCGACACGGGCAACACCTTCGAGTGCAACCTGCTGGTGGTGCGTCCGGGCGCCCAGTCACAGCAACTCGACGCGACCTTCCGCGTCGAGGCCGGGAAGATCACGGCGATCAACTTCGCTCCGCGCTGACGTCCGCGGATGAGCGAGCGATCGAGCGAGGGGCCGCCTGGCGTGCCGGGCACCGACGCGGCGATCCGCACGGTGGGCCTCTCCAAGCGCTACGGGCACACCATCGCGCTCGACGGGCTCGACCTGGAAGTGCCCCGCGGAGAGGTGTTCGGCTTCCTGGGGCCGAACGGCGCCGGCAAGACGACGGCGGTCAAGCTGCTGCTCGGACTCGCGTACCCCGCCTCCGGCCAGGGGTGGCTGCTGGGCGCGCCCCTCGGCGACCGACGGGCCCGTCTCCACGTGGGGTACCTGCCGGAGCTGTTCCGCTATCAGCCCTGGCTGACCGCCCGCGAAGTGCTCGGGCTCCACTGCCGGCTCGCGGCGCTGGACCGTGCGCGGTGGGCGGAGGCCGTCGATTCCGCTCTCGCGGCCGTCGGGCTGGCGGACCGGGGGGACGACCGGGTCGGCGGCTTCTCGAAGGGCATGCAGCAGCGACTGGGGTTGGGCGTGGCGCTCCTGGGACCGCCCGACCTGGTGATCCTGGACGAGCCGACCTCGGCCCTCGATCCCGTGGGGCGACAGGACGTCCGGCGGATAATCCGCGAGCTGCGGGATCGCGGGACGACCGTGTTCCTGAACTCCCACCTGCTCACCGAAGTGGAGCGCGTGTGCGACCGGGTCGCGGTGGTGGACCACGGCCGGGTCGTCGCGACGGGCACGCTCCCGGAACTGCTGGGAGGGAGCACCGTCGCACTGCGCGCCACCGGCCTGTCCGCCGACACGATCGCGGGGCTGGGGCGGTTCGGCCGTGTCAGGCTCGATGGCGACCGGCTGGAGGTCGAGGGGATCGCTCCGGACGAAGTCCCCGACCTGGTCGCCGAGGTGGTGCGGCTGGGCGCCCGGGTCCACGCCGTCGAGCCACTCCAGCAGACCCTGGAGGACCGCTTTCTCGCGCTGGTCGGACGGGAGCCTGCTGCATGAGCGACATCCTGGTGGTCGCCGGGCTGACGCTGCGCGAGGCGGTGCGGCGCCGGCTGGCGTGGGCGCTGCTGTTCCTTACGGTGCTCGTGGTCGTCGTGACGGGCTGGGGCTTCGACCGGTTCGTTCAGCTGGCGCGTTCGGACGGCGTGGCAGAGACACAGCTGCGCCTGGGCGTGTCGCAGCTCCTGATCATGGTCGCGTTCATGTTCAGCTTCGTGCTGGCGATGATCGCGGTCGTCTTCGGCGCGCCGTCGGTCGCGGGCGACGTGGAGAGCGGCGTGTCGCTGGCGCTGCTGGCCAGGCCGCTGCGGCGCTCGGGGCTGGTGGTCGGCAAGTGGCTCGGGCTGATGGTCATCGTGATCG
This sequence comes from Chloroflexota bacterium, assembly GCA_027457005.1. Classification (GTDB taxonomy): domain Bacteria; phylum Chloroflexota; class Limnocylindria; order Limnocylindrales; family CSP1-4; genus JAJYNJ01. The sequence goes on along the minus strand of DAIDTV010000079.1, from coordinate 5,348 downwards.
CCTACGCGGTGCTCTCCGGGTCGATGGAGATAGCCGCGTGCGCCTGGATCACCGGCTGGGTCCCGCCGCAACCCGTGACCGCCGTCCTCTACCTGGCCGGCGAAGGCGCCGTCCTGCTGACCTTCGCGCTGGCGCTGAGCACGCGCCTGTCGATGATCACCGGGGGCGCGATCGCGGTGGTGCTGTTCGGCCTGGCGTGGGTGATCGGCCTTCTGGGCCGTTTCGCGGCGCTCTTCGGCGTCGAATCCCTGCAGCAGGCCGCCGCGGTCAGCCAGCGGCTGCTCCCCAGCGACACGTTCTGGATCGGCGCGACCGCGAGCCTGGAGCCCACGTCCTCGCAGCTCGCGCAGGCCGGCATCGCCGGGCCGATCGCGACCGGCCGGTTCAGCCCGTTCGAGGTGGCCGGGCCGCCGGCGCCCGCGGAGCTTGGCTGGGCGCTGGCGTGGATCGCGCTCGTGCTCCTGCTGGCGGTGCTGCTGTTCGAGAGGCGCGAGATCTGAGGTGTGAGGGCGCCGCACGTCAGGACACCCGGGCCGCTCAGGGCACCCGGGCCGCGCCTGAGGTCGCCATGGCGCGTCATTGCGCGCCGATGGGCCAGGTCACTGCGCGCCGATGGGCCGGGTCAGCGCGCGCCGGGTCAGGGCGCGCCGCTCGCCGTCAGGGCGCGCCGCTCGCCGCGGTTCCCCCGGTGCCGGTCACCGCTCCGCCGGACGAGCTCTTGACCGGGATGGTGAGCCTGTCCCCGATCGCCAGCTGGTTCTCGTTCTTGATCTGCGGGTTCGCCTTGAGCAGCTGGGACAGCGTGAGTCCGTTCCTGGCCGCGATCCCCGAAAGGGTGTCACCCTGCACGACGGTGTAGACGAACGGCGTGGGCAGCGGTGGGGGCGTGGGTGCCACCGAGACGGTGGGCGTCGCGGCCGGCGTCGGCACGAGGGTCGCGGCGGGCTGCCCGCCGAAGAACCCCGGCACCCGGGTGGGAGTGAGGAAGAGGATGATCCCTGCGACGACGAGGGCGATCGCCCCGAGCCACAGCCGGGGGATCTGGGGGAGTCCCACCCGCGTGCGCAGATCCGGGTAGGCCTCGCGCCGGAGCGGCGTTTCCCAGGACGGTGCCCCCAGCGCCTCCGGGCCGGCCACGGCCTCGGCGCGGGGTCGCCGCAGCGCGGGCATGCCGCGCAGCCTGAGCCCGCCCACGCCGGGTTCCCCCACCTCAGGCGCGGCGACGGAGCGTCCCGGTGCTTCGGACCGGGACTGCGGCGTGGGACGAACCGCCCGGCCAGGGCGCGGCGTGCCGTCCGGTCGGAGGTCCGGGCTCGGACGTGTGGCCGGCGAGGAACCGGCACCCGGCTCGCGCCGCGGTATGGGAACGCCCGGGCTCGGCCGCGCGGCTGCAGCATCCCGATGGACGTCCGGCACAACGGACGCGCGGCGGGCAAGGAAGGCCGGAAGCTCGGGGGAAGCGGCGTCCCGGAGCGCTTGCCGGTCGAGTGCCGTCCCCGGAGTGTCGGAGCGCCCGCTCGCCGCCCGCGCGGGCCCCGGCGGACCGGGCTCGGGGCTCGGCGTCTTGGCCCGCGACGAGGCGGGCGTGCAATCGGCGGGCGTGCCATCGGCGAGCGCGCCACTGCCGGGCCCTCCATCGCCCGGTGCCCACCGCTCGTCGAAGGGCCGCCGGACCGTGCTCGGCACCAGGCCCTCGGGAGGTTCGGGCAGAGGCCCCAGCTGCGCCCCGCGCAACGCCGCCTCGCCCCAGGCGGGCCGCGCCTGCCCTCGATCGGTGCCAGGCTCGACAGAGCGCTCTGCGCGCTCGATGCCCCCGGACTCCCCGGCCGCCGGTCGGGGCACTCCCTCCGTGGGGCCCTGCGGCTGGGCCTCGGCGTCCTCTCCGCGTCGCCAGGGCGGAGGCGCGGCCCAGACCCGCTCGTCGCTCCACAGCCCGGGTTCGCCGGCGTCGCCCGGGACAGCCGGGTGATCGCCGCCCGGCGGTTCCCCGTCGACCGGTGCTTCCGCGGCCTCGAGGTCGGCCGGAAGCCCCCAGACCGGCGCGGCGTCGGCCGCCTGCGCCCCCCCGGCCGCCTGAGCACCCGCGGCTGCGGGCGCCGCGCCGGACGGAAGGACGCGGGCCGCCTCCCTGCGGGCCCAATCCTGGAACGTCGCGCAGGTGGCGAAGGCGGGAGTCAGGCAGTACTGCTGCTGGTGCGCAAGCGCACGGGGCGCCGGCTCAGGCTCCGCGTAGCATCGGTGGCGGCGATCGGGCACGTCGGCCCGCGCATCGCGGTCGGTGGCCAGCGCCAGGAACGGACAGACGGGCATCAAGTCCGGGGCGCCTGCTCGGCGATCGTGCATGCGGGCATCATACCGACCCGCGTGCGCCGGCAGCGGACAGGGGCCCGACCAGGCGCAGGCCATTGGTCGAATGCGCGAGCGATTGCCGCAACGAGCAGCAGGCGGCATGGGAGCGCCACGGTGCGGACGCGCCGGCACGGCCCTGGACGAGGGGCCGTGGTGCGGACGCGCCGGCACGGCCGTGGACGTGCGCCGGCACGGCCGTGGACGCGGGGTTACCGCGCGGACGCACAGGTACGGCCGTGGACGCCGGGCCGCGGCGCGGACGCGCCGGTACGGCCGTCTGCGCGCGAGGCTGGTCCGTGGCACGATGGCCCAGCACACACCACGAAGTCCGGAGGAGTCCATCGTGCTTCGAGAACGGATTGCGGCGGCCATCGCGCCCCGCCACACGCTCCACGCCCACTGCGACATCCCCTGCGGTATCTACGATCCGCACAACGCCGAGCTCGGCGCCCGCACCGTTGCCCGCATGGTCGAACTCATCAACGACAACCTCGGCAACGACGTCGCCCAGCGCAACAAGTTCGTGCGCTGCGTCGCGATCAAGGAAGAGCACGCGGAGATCGTCAAGCGCGAGATCCAGGTCATCTGGAGCGACTACTTCAAGCCCGAGCACCTCGAGAAGTACCCGAAGCTCCACGACCTGACCTGGCGGATCCTCAAGCAGGCCGGCGCGTGCAAGCAGAGCGTCGACGCGAGTGCCGCGGCCCAGCTCCAGGCGCTGGTGAAGGAGTTCGCGGACATCTTCTGGGAGACCAAGGGCGGCAGGCCGCAGGCCTGAGCCGCACGCCACCACCGCGTCCGGTGGAGCGCAGGGCCGCCTCCGGACGGGGTCGTCCCTCGCCCGCGCCCCGGCGGGCGGATCGCGGTCGACCTCCCTCCGACCGACTTCCTGGCGCCCGCTTCCGGGCGGGCGTCAGGTTCGGGATCGGTATCGCCGCACTGGGCATCGCGGTCGGCCCGCAGGTGGCCCGGGTGGCCCGCAGCTGGGCCTTCCGGAGCGCAGTCGCGGGCGGGAGCATGCGTCCGCTCCTCGAGCCGGGCGACCTGTTGCTCGTCGACCCGGATGCCTACCGGGGCCGGCCACCCCGGTCATCCGACCTGGTCGCCGTCCCCGACCCGCGCGAACCGTCGCGCTGGCTCGTGAAACGGGTCGTCGGCATCGACGAGGACGGCCGCCTGGAGCTGCGGGGCGACGATCCGGCCCAGTCGACCGACTCCCGGGCCTTCGGTCCGGTCGACCCGGCCGGGGTGATCGGGCGGCCCTGGGCGCGATACTGGCCGCCGACGAGGCTGGGGCGCATCCGCTGAGCCCTGCATCACGAAGACTGGGTTGACGCGCGCTCCGCCAGATCGCCGATCTCGCGTAGCATGCGTCCTGGCACGGCGAGGTGCCCGAGTGGTCCAAGGGGGGAGGCCCGCAAAGCCTCTATTCGCTGGTTCGAATCCAGCCCTCGCCTCCAGATCCCGCGCCCGGGGCGGACGTACGGAAGGCCGGAGGACCCAGCCGTGATGCGCCTCGACCCGCGTCCGTCCTGCGACCCGTCCCACCCGTGGGCCGCGGCCCCCATGCCGCCGCTGCGATCCGGCCCGCCCTACCTGATGTGGGACGCCATCGTCCGCGAGCCCGATCTCGCCGGGCGCCTCGCCACGCATCCGGCAGTCGCGGACGCCGCCGCCGTGATGGCGTCGCTGCTGCGGGCGGGCGCGGCGTCCGGCTGGCCACCGGCGGTGGTCGGGTGCGGCACGTCGGAGCACGCGGCGATGGCGGCCGCCGCCATCTGGCGCGAGGCGTGGAGCCCCGCGGGCCTGCCGGGCATCGGGCCTGCCGCGCGACAGGCGCTCGAGGCGGCGCTCGACCCCTGGCCGGGGGCCGTGATCGGGATCAGCCACGAGGGGGCGAGCCGGGCCACGATCGACGCGATGATCGCGGCGCGGGATGCCGGGGCGCGCGTCGGGCTGATCACCGCCGGCGCCAACAGCCCGGCCGCGGCCGTCGCGGACGCCTGCCTCTGCACCACCGAGGTCGACCTCTCGTGGTGCCACACCATCGCGTACGTCGGGGCGATCGTCGCGGCGGCGCTCGTCGCCGACCGTCTCGCGGGGCGGCACCCGACCCCGGTGGCGTTGCGGGCGCCGCTCGAGGCGGGGATCGCCGCGGCCGATGCGGCGGCGCGACTGGCGCACGAGCTGGCCGCGAGCCGGACGCTGGTGGTGGTCGGCTCCGGCAACGATCGGATCGCGGGCCGCGAGATGACGCTGAAGATCGAGGAGGCCGCCTACGTCCCGACGGCGTACCGCGACCTGGAGACCATGCTGCACGGCCACATCCCGGCGCTCGATGTCGGCACCGGGCTGGTCCTGCTGATGTCCGATCGCGGCCGCCTGGACGTGCGGGCTGCACGCGCCCGACGGGTGCTGGCCGCGGTCGCCCGGGTCGGGGTGCGTCCCGGCGCGATCCTGACCGCCGCTGCCGACGTCCGGATACCGGCCGGGCTCACGCCGGCGGGCCGGGTGGTGGTGCCCGACCCGGTCGGCCTGCTCGGCCCCGTCGGGTCGCTGCTGGCGACCGCCATCCCGTTGCAGCTGACGACGTACCACCTGGCCCTGGCACTCGGGACCAACCCGGATGCGCTGAGGCGCGAGTTCACCGCGTACCGCGC
>DAIDTV010000079.1:0-245 GCA_027457005.1 Chloroflexota bacterium | reverse complement strand
GGCGGCCGGGCCCGCCGGCGACGCGGAGGGGTCCGCGACCGGCGACGCATAGGAGCGGCCGCCCCGCCCGCCGGTCGAAGCGCCGGCCGGCACGCGGGATCGCTCATGCGTCGAGCCGGCGCTCCCGCCGAAGCGCCGGGCCGCCCGGCCGTCGCGCCGGGTCAGCCGTCGTGTCCGGCGGGCAGGTCGAACAGCTCGCCGAGCTCGTGCACCATCTCGAGGTCGCGGGGCAGCAGGTCCTGCAG
>DAIDTV010000078.1 GCA_027457005.1 Chloroflexota bacterium | reverse complement strand
GATCAACGCCATCCTCGGTCAGGATCGTGTGATCGTCAGCGACGTGCCTGGCACCACACGCGACACGGTGGATACGCTGGTGGAGCACAACGAGCAGCGCATGGTTCTGCTCGATACAGCGGGTATCCGCAGGCGCGGGCGAGTCGGCGGGCGCGCGTGGCATGGCCCCGGCGGGGCCGAGGGTGCCGTTCGAGCGGCGGGAGGTCTCGCGCATCCCGCCCCGGGCCTAGCTGCTGCGGCGCTCGCGCAGGCTGGCGGCCTTGCCGACGCGCTTGCGCAGGAAGTAGAGCTGGGCCCTGTGCGCGACCCCGTGCCGCACGACCTCGATCCGGTCGATGCGCGGCGAGTTGACCTTGAACGTGCGCTCCACGCCCACGCCGCTCCGGACGCTCCGGACGGTGATCGAGCGGCCGATGCCGCCGCCGCGCAGCCGCATGATGGTCCCCTCGAAGACCTGGATCCGCTCGCGGTTTCCCTCGACCACCTTGGCGGCCACGCGCACGGTATCGCCCGAGGCGAGTTCAGGCAGGTCGGTGCGGAGCTGGTCCGCGGTGACGGCGTCGAGCACGTTCACAGGAGGTCACTCACTCAGGCTGGCGCCGGCCGCAGGGCAGGCGGAGATGGTCGGGTCGAACGAGGGCGGAGTATAGCAGACGGAGGGGTCAGGGCTCCGTCCCCTCGCCAGGCGCGCGGTCCCACCGTTCCGCGTCGTCCTCCCTCGCGTGGCCCCGACGCCCGGGTCGACCGGCGTTCCCGCCGCGGTCGCCCTCTCGCGCGGCCGAGTCGCCCGATGCCCACGGAGCGCGCAGGTCCGGGCGGTTCCGCCGCGTGCGCGCCAGCGCCTGCTCACGGCGCCATCGGGCCACGGCCGCGTGGTCGCCGCTCACCAGCACCTCGGGGACCCGCTCGCCGCGGAAGTCGGGCGGCCGCGTGAACTGCGGGTACTCGAGCAGCCCGTCGGCGAACGACTCCTCCTCGGTGGACGCCGCGTCGATGGCCCCGGGGAGCAGCCGCAGGACGGCGTCGATCAGCACCAGCGCGGGCAGCTCGCCGCCCGAGAGCACGTAGTCGCCGATGGACAGCTCCAGGTCGACCATCCGCCGGATCCGGTCGTCCACGCCCTCGTACCGGGGACAGACGACCACCAGGTGCGGCCGAGCGGCGAGGTCGCGGGCGCGAGCCTGGGAGAAGCGCTCTCCACCGGGATCGACGAGGATCACGAAGCCGTCCGTGCCACGCACCGCGTCAAGTGCCGCGGCCACGGGCTCGGGACGGAGGACCATGCCCGCCCCCCCGCCGTACGTGTAGTCGTCCACGCTGCGGTGGCGACCCAGGCCCCACTGTCGGAGGTCGTGGCTGTGCAGCTCGGCGAGGCCCCGCGCGAGGGCGCGACCCGGGATGCTCTCGGCCAGCGGCCCGGGAAACAGCGCCGGAAAGAGCGAGACGACGTCGATGCGCACGTCAGGCGCGCCCGGCCTCCGGCAGATCGGTCGCCCGGTTCGCCCGCGGTTCGGTCGCCCCATCGCCGGCAGCCACGCCCGCCTTCGACGAGCGACGGCCTCTCCGCCGCCGGGGCCGCATCTCGTCGAGCCCCAGCGCCTCCGCGTCCACCACCCGCCGCCCATCGCGCGGTGCGAACTCCAGGATCACCGACCGGACGGCCGGGACCAGCAGCTCGCCGCGAGGTCCCCCACGCACCACGTAGACCTCGCTGCCCCCGGCACGGAAGATGTCGTCGACCGCGCCGAGTGCCTCGCCCGACCCGGTCGTGACGGGCACGCCGATGACCTCGTGCCACCAGTACTCGTCCGGGCCGAGGTCGGCGGCCGGCGCGATCGCCTCCAGGTACACGCCGCGGAGGCGATCCGCGGCCTCCCGCGTCTGCACCTCGCGGAACCGGACCAGCAACCCGGGCGCGTCGGCCTGCGCCCACTCGACGGTGAGCCGGCGCGGGCTCACCTCCGGGAAGAGGCGGGCGCCCGGCTCGAACCGCGCGGCGTCGTCGGAGAGCGGCTCGACCCGGACCGTGCCGTCCAGGCCGTGCACGCCCCGGACGAGCCCGACGACGAGCCGCTCGCCCTCGGGGGGCACGCTCAGACGATCTCGAGCGAGATCGATTCGCCCTGCCTGGCCGACATCACCTTGAGCAGGGTCCGGAGCGCCTTCGCGACGCTGCCGTTCCGACCGATCACCTTTCCCATGTCGTCCTCGGCCACGTGCAGCTCGATGACGGTGCCCTCGCGGTCCTCGTGGATCCCCACGGTCACCGCTTCGGGTTCGTCCACGAGGGAACGCGCCACGTATTCCACGAGCTCGACCGCACCCATCCCGGTCTCTCCTCGCTTCCCTACTTCGCGCTCGGCAGGATGCCGGCGCGGCGGAACAGCCGCTCCACGGTATCCGACGGGGTGGCGCCCTGGCTCATCCAGCGCGTCGCCTTCTCGGCGTCGACCTGAAACTCGACCGGATCGGTGCGCGGGTTGTAGTGCCCGATCGTCTCGATCGCGCGGCCGTCCCGGGCGCTCCGACTGTCCATGACGACGACGCGGTAGGCGGGCTGCTTGGTCGCGCCGACGCGCGAAAGACGGATCCTGACGGACAAGCGAAACCTCCTTGTGCCTGGACTGACTACTGCGGATTGCTGACGGTGATGATCGCGCGGGTGGTCGTGGTGGACCCTTCCAGGCCGTTGACGACCACCAGCCGGTCGAACGGGAGCAGGTAGGGCCGGATGTTGGCCTCGTAGTTGGAGCGATCGGCGGACGGGATCACCGCCTCGGCCGTGGCGCGGATCGCGCGCAGATCGAGGTAGGCGAAGCCTCCCGTCGACGGCCCGCCGGCGGAGGCCAGGGCCGCGCTGAACGCCGGCGTCGCACCAAGGCTCTGCCCGGCCGGCAGGTCGAGGAAGCTCCGGACCACGCTCGGCCCGAGCCCCAGGACGAACCGCCCGTCGGAGAGCGTCCAGCTCATGGCGACGGTCGGCGGCGTGCCTCCCGCTCCGCCGATGCTGCCGGGGACCGACAGCGCCGACGACGCCACGGAGAGCGTGGTGATGGTCGCCGCGCCGTCGTGCTCGGTGGAGACGCTGATCCCCGCGAGCCCACTGGCGGACGCGAGGCCGGCGAGCGACTGCAGCTCTGCCAGGCGCTGCTCGGCGAGTGTGGTGTCCGTCACGGTCGCGATGATCCCGACCGCCGGGAGCTGCTGGCCTGCCGCCGGGGCCTCCACGACGATGCCGGCGTCGCCGAGCCAGGACACGAACGACTCGAGCTGCCCCCCCAGCATCCCCTCGACCTGACCGAGGTTCGCCGAGGAGCCGCCGGACGCAGCGGGGATTGCCGCCTTGACCTGGGTGACCAGGCACGCCAGCGCCTTCCCCAGGTCATGCGTCTCGAGATAGGCGAGCGCAGTGCCGGGCACGTGGTCAACCAGGGCCGACTGGCGCGCCGGGGCCGGTGACGACCCGGCCGGCAGCGGCGCCCGGAGGTCCGCCACGAGCTGGTCCGCCTGGGCGCGGAGCGTGCCGTACACGCTGGTCGGGATCGCCTGCGCCGCGCACGCGACCAGCGGCGACGCGAGCGGGGACGCCGCGGGCGCCGCCGGCGCCGCACTCGGCACCAGCGCGGCCACCTGCTGGCGAAGCGACGCCGTCGAGATGTAGATCGAGGCGAGGTTGCTCGAGGCGGCCCCGGCCGATGCGTCCCGATAGGCCTGGGAGGACGCGAGGCTGGCGGCCGCGCCCGACTTGACGTCCTGGACCGCCGTGATCGCGGCGGTGTCGTTCGTCACGACGAGCATCCCCTGCAGCAGGGCGACGTGCATGGCATGGCCCGCGGCGGGTGTGCTTCCCGCCGCCGAGGGGAACGTCCAGACCGTGGCGCCGCCCACGGTCGACTGTACCGGCGCCCGGCCGGCGGACCTGGCGTCGGCGACGATCCTGTCGAGCTCGGACTGCGCCTTCGCCTGGTCGGCGACCGCCACGAGCGCGACGGCTTCCGGCGCCGACGGGCTGGCTCCCGGCAGGATCGCGACCGCCACCGTTCCCTGCACCCAGGGCGCGATGTCGGCGCTGTAGGTGTACGTGTTACCGGGGATCTGGCCCAGCAGCCGGTCCCAGGTGTCGTTGAGCTTCGTCTGCAGGTTCGAGGTGTCGGAGAACCCGGGGAAGTGCGACAGGAACGACGCGACCGTCGCGCCCTGGTCGCCCGGCATGTCGAGCCGCCCCTCCGCGTACACGAGTGCGTTCGCCGGCACGTACGCGATGGTGGCCGACGTGGCCGCGCGCGTGGTCACCAGCGCCACGCCGGCGGCGGCGGCGATCACGATCACCGTCGCGACGATCGCGATCCACCATCGCCAGGGGCGCAGCCCGCCGGCCTTCGCCGGCGCGACGGGCGGCTGAACCGGCGGGATCGTCCACCCGTCGGCAGAGGGTTCGGGCACCGGCGGGTTCGCGGGGACATCCGCCAGCGCGGGCGTCACGGTGGTCGGCGCATCGCCGGGCGGGCCGGCGGTGGCATCGGGCTGATCGATCGTCATCTCCCAAACGGCAGCGGTGGCCGCCGTCCTCCCTGTCGCTGCATCATTCGCATGAGCTTCTGCATCTCGCCGAACTGCTTCACCAGGCGGTTGACGTCGGGCAGGCTCGTGCCCGAGCCACGCGCGATCCGCCGTCGCCGGGACGCATTGAGGATCGTGGGATCCGCCCGCTCCTGGCGGGTCATCGACTGGATGATCGCCTCCACGTGCTTCAGCTCCCCGCGGTCCGCTGCCCCCTGCGCCTCTTTCGCAAGGCCGCGCATGCCGGGGATCATCTCGAGAAGCTGGCCGATGGGGCCCATCCGCTTCATCTGCTGCATCTGCTCGAGAAAATCGTCGAGCGTGAACGCGTTCTTCCGGAGCTTCTCCGCCGCCTTCTCGGCCGCCTTCGCGTCGAACGTCTCCTGGGCCCGCTCGATCAGGCTCAGCACGTCACCCATCCCGAGGATCCGTCCGGCCAGCCGGTCGGGGTAGAAGGGCTCGAGCGCGTCGGTCTTCTCGCCGGTCCCCAGAAACTTGACGGCCAGCCCGCTGACCGCCCCGATCGAGAGCGCCGCGCCTCCACGGGCGTCGCCGTCGATCTTGGTCAGCACCAGGCCCGTCAGGGGCACCGTTGCGGCGAACGCCTGGGCAACGTTGACGGCCTCCTGGCCGGTCATGGCGTCCACCACCAGCAGCGTCTCGCTCGGCTTCACCGCCGCCGCGACCTGCCGGATCTCCTCCATGAGTGCCTCGTCCACGGTCAGCCGCCCGGCCGTGTCGAGGATCACCACGTCGCGCCCGATGCGCTTCGCGTGGGCGACTCCGTCCTGCGCGATGCGTACCACCGGGGTTCCCTGCGGGGCGGTGTACACGGGAATGGCCAGGCTGCGGCCGAGCTGCTCGAGCTGGTCCACGGCCGCGGGCCGGTACGGATCGGCCGCCACCATGAGCGGCTGCCGGCCCTGCCTCACGAGGTAGCGGGCGAGCTTGGCCGCGGAGGTGGTCTTGCCCGAACCCTGGAGCCCGACCAGCGCGACGATCGCGGGTTGCCCAATGAGCCGGAAGGTGCGGTCTCCCTGTCCCAGGAGTGCGGTGAGCTCCTCGTTGACGATCTTGATGACCTGCTGCCCGGCGTTCAGGCTCTCCAGGATGTCCGCGCCGACGGCACGTGCGCGGACCCGGGCCACGAAGTCCTTGACCACGCGGTAGTTGACGTCGGCCTCCAGGAGTGCGAGCCGCACCTCGCGCATGGCGGCGTCGACGTCGGCCTCGGTGACGTGGCCCCGTCCGGTCAGGCGGCCGAGGACGTCCCGCAGGCGATCCGAGAGGGCGTCGAACACGGGCGGGATCTGCTCCTGCTGGCGCCCGTGGGCGGGGCGCCGTGGTGGTGCGCGGGTTCTGGCGACACCGAAGTTGCCGGCTGCGTGCCGGCGCAGGAGCAGTGTAGCCGGTCGCTCGGACGGTGTCGCGGCCGCGGGTCAGGCGAAGAGCGCCTCTACGAACGATGCGGGATCGAAGTCCACGAGGTCGACCACGCGCTCGCCGACGCCGGCGAACACGACCGGGACGGCCAGCGCCTGCTCGATGGCGAAGACGATGCCGCCCTTGGCCGTCGAGTCGAGCTTGGTCAGGACGATCCCGGTGAGGACGGTCGCCTCGTGGAAGGCCTTCGCCTGCGCCAGCCCGTTCTGGCCGGTGGTCGCGTCGAGCACGAACAGGACCTCCGGCGTCACGCCCGGCAGCCGTCGGTCGATGGTGCGCCGTATCTTGGTCAGCTCCTCCATCAGGTTGTGCCGCGTGTGGAGGCGTCCCGCGGTGTCGACGATCACCACGTCGGCGCCGCGCGCCACGGCGGCGTCCAGCGCGTCGAACACCACGGCCGACGGGTCGGCCCCGGCCTTGTGCGCGACCACGGGCAGGTCGAGGCGACCGGCCCACGTCTCGAGTTGCTCGATGGCGGCGGCCCGGAACGTGTCGGCCGCGGCCAGGATCACGCGATCGCCCTCGCCGGCGAAGCGTGCCGCGATCTTCGCGATCGACGTTGTCTTGCCCGTGCCGTTGACGCCCACGACCAGGACCACGGCCGGCAGCGATGGATCAGGGCGGCCGGGGCGCCAGGGCCCAGTGGCCGCCGCGGGAAGCAGGCGGGCGAGCTCGGCACGGACGGCGGCCTCCGGACCGCCCTGGTCGCGCCGTGCTCGTGCGCGTGCGACCACGTCCATCGCCAGGCGGGCCCCGACGTCCCCCGCGATCAGGGTCTCCTCGACCTCCTCCCAGGTCGCCTCGTCGACCGGGCCCGCGCGGAAGATCCCGTGGAGGCGCGCCATGAAGCCGCGCCGGCTGGCCTGCAGGCCGTCCGCGATGGTGGCGCCCGGCTCGCCGGACGATTCCGGCGACGCGCCCGGGGCGGTGGCAGGGGAGGCGTCGGGCCCGCCGCGATCCGGGTCGCTCGCGCCGGTGTCCGGGCTGCTCGTGCCGGGGTCCGGGCTGCTCGCGCCGGGGTCCGGGCTGCTCGTGCCGGGGTCCGGGCTGCTCGCGCCGGACTCCGCGGCTTCGACGCCGGGCTCCTCGACGGCCTGGCCTGGCGCGCCCGGCCCCGCGGCCTCCTCCTCCGGCGCCGGCTCGTGCCTGCTTCGTCGCCAGAACATCCCGGACCATCCCTCCCGTGGTGACC
>DAIDTV010000077.1 GCA_027457005.1 Chloroflexota bacterium | reverse complement strand
GTCGCGTCACGTGCCGCGGCTCCGAGCGGCGCCAGGCGCGCGAGGGCGGCAGCGGCGCTGCCGAGGTCCCGTCCCACCAGCGCACTGCGTCCCCCGTGCGCTTCGAGCGTCTCGGGCCACTCGGTCGTCTCGCGCAGGATCAGCGCGGGCGTACCCAGCCATGCCGACTCCCGCTGGACCCCGCCCGAATCGGTGGCCACGGCGCCGGCGTGCAGCTGGAGCGCGAGCGTGGTCCGGTACCCCTGCGGGGGCACGACGCGCACGTTGGCGGGCACCGCGCAGTCGTTCTCGTCGATCGCCCGGTGCGTCCCGGGGTGGAGCGCCAGCACCACGGACCGGTCGAGACCACCCAGCAGGGAGAGCCACTCGCGCAGTGCCTGTGGCGTGCGATTCTCGGCGCGGTGGACGGTCGCGAAGAGGTATCCACCCGGCACCAGGCCGAGCGCCGCCACGGCCCGCGGTGCTGCGGCCCGGATGCTCGCGGGGTCGCGCGCCGCGTCCAGCGTGGCCGCGCACAGGTCCTGCATGAGGTCGCCCACGACCTCCACGCGCACCTCGCTCCCGGCGGGTCCACCCACGCCGGAGCCGGTCAGGGCGCGCCCGATCCCCTCGGCGCGCAGGTTGGCCGCGGCGTTCTCGTTCGGGGCGAACAGGAGCTCCGCGAGGTGGTCGACCACCACGCGGTTCACCTCCTCCGGCATCCGCCGGTCGAACGAGCGAAGACCCGCCTCGACGTGCGCGAGCGGCAGCTCGAGCTTGGCCGCGACGAGCGCCCCGGCGAGCGTCGAGTTCGTGTCCCCGAACACCAGGATCGCGTCGGGCGGGTCGTCCAGCACGATCGGCTCGAGCCGGTCCATCATCGCCGCCACCTGCCTCGCGTGGGTGCCGCTGCCCACGCCAAGCTGGTGGGACGGTGGCGGGAGCCCCAGCTCGCCGAAGAAGTGCCCGGCCATCTCGTCGTCGTAGTGCTGGCCGGTGTCGATCAGGTCGACGTGGTGGCGGCGGTGCAGCGCGGGCCAGGCCGCGGCCGCCTTGATGATCTGGGGCCGGGTGCCCACCACGCAGGCGAGCCTCATGCGGCGAACCTCGGCTCCCTGCATGTGGCACCCCCCACGGTCAGCGCCTGCCGGCGCTCCCCGCGCCTGCCGTACGCCGGACGCGCCGCACGGCTCGGGGGTCCGGCACGCCCACGCCCACATACACCACGCCGTCCGGCAGGGGCAGGTCGCGGATCGCGTTGCGTCCGTCGTAGACCACCGCCAGCCCCGGGAACCACGCCGCGTCCAGCGAGCGGAACTGCTTCGCACCCGTCTGGATGATGATCGCGCTGAAGGGCGCGGCGTCGCCCCAGTGCCACGGCTTCGCACCGGTGCGGGCAACCTCCTCGTCGGCGAGGAGGGGGTCGTAGGCCCACACCTCCGCACCGTGGACCGAGAGCCGGTCGATCAGGGGGATCGCGCGCGTGTAGGCGAGCTCCCTGACGTCCTCGCGGTAGGTCAGCCCGAGGACCAGAACGCGCTTCCCCTCGAGCGGGCCGAGCTCGCGCTCGACCGCCTGTACGGCCGTGCCCACCTGCCCGTCGTTGACCTGCCGGGAGAGGGCGGGCATGGTCAGCTCGGGTGCCCGGCTGATCAGGAAATGGGGGTACACCGGGATGCAGTGGCCGCCGACGCCGATCCCCGGCTGGTGGATGTGGCTGAAGGGCTGGCTGTTGGATCCGCGGATGACCTCCTGGATGTCCACCCCCATGCGCTCGGCGTACTCGGCGAACTGGTTCGCCAGCGCGATGTTGACGTCGCGGTAGGTGGTCTCGGCAAGTTTCGCGAACTCCGCGGCCTCCGCGGTGGACAGCTGCCAGACCTCTGCCGGTACCACGCTCCGGTAGAACGCGGCGGCCCGCGACCCGCTCGCGCCGTCCACCCCTCCGACCAGCTTGGGGTACGTGTCGAGATCGTGGAAGACGCGCCCGCTGTACACGCGCTCCGGGCTGAACGCGAGCAGGAATCCCGCGTCCGGGTCGCCTGCCGACAGCCCGCTCACCTGCTCCAGCATCGGGCCGAACCGGTCGCGCGTGTCGCCCACGGGCAGGGTCGTCTCGTAGAGGACCAGGACGCCCGGGTGGAGTCCCGCCGCGACCGCCTCGGTCGCCGGGTCGATGTAGCGGTAGTCCGGCTCCTTCGCGTCGGAAAGCATCACCGGGACGATGATCACCACCACGTCCGCGTCGCGCGTCGCCTCGGCGTGCGACGTGGTCGCGCGGAACCGGCCGTCGGCATGCGCCGCGGCGATCCGGTCGGCGAGCGTCGGTTCCTCGGCGAAATGCACGCGCCCCTGGTTGAGGGTGTCCACCACCCACGGCTGGATGTCGACGCCGATCACGTGCCACCCGTGGCCCGCGTACTGCGCGGCGAGCGGGAGCCCGATCTTCCCCATCCCGATGACGGCGACGGTCCCGACCGTCTCTGGCTCACCCCGCCAGGGGTGGACGAACTGGGTCATGCGTGGGGGACCTCCGGAGGATGTACCGCGATGGGACGGTGGGCCGCCGCGGATTCGAGCAGCAGGTTGGCGAGCGCCACGGCCCAGAGGCCGTCGGAACCGGGGATGGCGGCAGGGCCGCCCGTGCGGATTGCCTCGAAGAAGGCGTCGAGTTCGCGACGGAGCGGCTCGGCGGGGGTGACGGGCAGCTGCACCGTCTCGCCGGCGAACGTGGCCGCGTAGCCGTCCAGGAAGGTGGGGCTCAGCTCCGCGGTGCCGCGGGTGAACGTGAGCGCCTGGCTGAGGTAGTCGACCTGGAACATCCCCTCCGCGCCCAGCACCGTGATGCGCCGCTGCTTCTCCGGCGTGAGCCAGTTGGCGTCGAGGAGCCCCACGGTGCCTCCGGGGAAGTGCAGCAGCCCGAAGACGAGGTCCTCGTGCGAGGTGTGGATGTGCTGGGTGGTCTCGGCGTAGACGCGGTCGGGGCGGGCCCCGGCGAGGTGGCACATGATGTCGACGTCATGCGTGGCCAGGTCGACGGCCACCCCGACGTCGCGGATCCGCGCGGGGAACGGCCCGGCCCGCAGGGTCTTGATGGAGAAGATGCGGCTTAGGGCGCCGTCCCGCAGCCGCTCGCCGAGCGCGAGCACGGCCGGGTTGAAGCGCTCGATGTGGCCCACCTGCAGCAGCACGCCGCGGCGGCCCGCCGCCTCCACCAGCTCGCGCCCCTCGGCCACCGTGGTGGCCAGCGGCTTCTCGACCAGGACCGGGACCCCGCGCTCGATGGCGTGGAGCGCGATCCCGTGATGGAGCGTGGTGGGCGCGGCGACGACGAGCGCGTCCAGGCGCTCCTCGTCGATCATCTCGAGCGGGTCGGCGTACGGCCGGGCACCGGACTGATCGGCGGCCGACGAGAGCACGTCCTCGGTCGGGTCCGCGACCGCCGCGAGGGTCACGTCGTCGCGTGCCGCGAGGTTCCGCAGGTGGTTGCGGCCCATCGAGCCGAGGCCCGCGAGGCCGACGCGCAGCCTTGCGCGGCTGGTCACCGCCGCGATCCCTCCGCGCTCCCGGTGGCAGGCCCCGGAACCGCCGCAGTCGCCGTGTCCACCGGCGTCGCGACCTCCCGCACCGCGCGGATGATCGTCGCCAGGTCGTCCTCGCTGAGCTTCGGGTGGACCGGGATCGAGAGCACCTCGTCGGCCAGCCGGTCCGTGACCGGGAGGTCGAGATCGGCGGCGCCCGGCACGTACCGCTGCAGGTACGCCTGCCGGTGGATGGGAACCGGGTAGTAGATCAGCGACCCGACGCCGCGTTCCGCCAGGCCGTCGGCCACGCGCTGCCGCTCCCCCGGGAAGCGCATGGTGTACTGGTGCCACACGTGCTCGCGGCCGGCGGGCACGCGGGGGGTCAGGTACCCGGCGAGACCCGCGCTCAGCCGTTCGGCGTTCCGGCGCCGGGCCTCGGTCCGCTCGTCCAGGCGCGGCAGCTGGGCCAGCCCGAGGGCGGCGGCCAGGTCGGTCGGCTTGAAGTTCGTTCCCAGCTCGTCGTGGTAGTAGCGCCGGCGCATGCCGTGGTTGCGGTAGAGCCGCAGGCGATCGGCGAGCTCATCGTCGTCGGTGGTCGCCATGCCGCCCTCGCCGGTCATCAGGTTCTTGGTGGCATACAGGCTGAACATGGCGGGGCCGAACGAACCGGCCTTCCGCCCGTGATAGGTCGCACCGTGCGCCTGGGCGGCATCCTCGACCAGGTGCAGCCCGTGGCGCCGCGCGATGTCGGCCAGCGGGTCCATGTCGGCCATCAGGCCGTACAGGTGGACCGGCATGATCGCCTTCGTGCGCGGCGTGACCGCGGCCTCGACGAGGCCGGGGTCCATGGTGAAGTCATCATCGCGGATGTCGACGAAGACGGGCGTCGCGCCGACCTGCAGGATCGTGCTCACGGTCGCGTTGAAGCTGAAGCTGACCGTGATGACCTCGTCGCCGGGTCCGATCCCCAGGCCCCGCAGGATGGCCTCGGTGGTGACGGTCCCGTTCGACATCATCACCGCGTGGCGGACACCGCAGTACCCGGCCCAGGCCGCCTCGAACTCCGCGGTCTTCCGCCCCATCGCGACCATGCCCGAGCGGAGGACGTCGAGGACGGCGTCCTCCTCGGCGGGTCCGATGTCCGGTTTCGAGATGGGGATCATGGGCGGGCCTCCTGGGTGCGGGGCGCGGGCTGGGCAGGCAACGCCTTCACCGCGCTGTCGCCTCCGCACACGTCCCGGCGCCGATGACGTACTGGCGGCCGCAGGCGGGACACGTGGCGGCGCCCTCACCCTCGGCCGGGAAATGGCGGCCGGATGCGTCGGCCAGTCGCTGCCCGCAGGCACAGACCCAGCCGAGCCGCCGCGCCGGGTTGCCCGCCACCAGCGCATGGTCGGGGACCGGGCGCGTGACGATCGCGCCCGCGCCGACGGTGGCGAACCGCCCGACGTCGTTGCCGGCCACGACGACCGCGCCGGCCCCGATGGACGAGCCGTACCGGAGGGTGATGGTGCTGACGGTCCAGTCATCGGCGCCCGCCAGCTCGCCGGCCGCGGTGATCGCCCGCGGGTAGCGGTCGTTGGTGAGGATCGCGCCGGGGCCGATGAACACGCCGGTCTCGACGGTGACGCCGTGGTAGACGAGGGCGCCGTTCTGGATCTTGCAGCGGTCCCCGACGCGGACGCCGAAGTCGACGTAGGCATCCTTGCCCACGATGCAGTCGTCGCCGATCACGGCCCCCTCGCGGACCTGGGCGCGGTTCCAGATCCTGGTGCGCTCGCCGATCTTCGCGTCGGCCGAGACGTCGGCAGAAGGATGGATCACGGCGGCGAGTGTACCGGATGCCGGGAGACGCCCTGCTCTGCCGGACGGCAGGACGCTGCGGGCCGGGTGGACGTGGCTGTGGCCGGGAGCCGCGCCGGGGGGTGTTGACCGACCCATGTGCACGTGCCATGATGTATGCAAATGCAAATCATTCTCACTTACCCGCCGTTGCCATGCCCCCCCTCGATCCACTGACCCCCCACGCCGGGGCCGGCCTGGCCGCCGTGCTGCTCAGCTCGTTCCTGCTGGGCGTGCTGCACGGCGTGACCCCCGACGAGCACACCTGGCCGATCACGGTGAGCTACGCCATCGGCGCCGCCTCCGGCAAGCGGGGCCTGCAGGCCGGCCTCCTGTTCTCGGCCGCGTTCACCCTCCAGCGCGCGATCGCGTCGGAGCTGGCGTTCCTGGCCCTCGCGCCGATCCTGGCCAACGGGTCGCTCAACGCGGCGATCGACCTGCTGGTGGGGATCGTGATGGCGGTCTCCGGGGCGTACATCCTGCGCCTCGGCCGCGAGTTGCACCTGACCGAGGGGTTCGAGCAGTTCCTCCACCGCCTCTTCCACCTGGGAACGCAGGACGGCACCAACGGACTCGTGTCCGGGAGCGACCGGCCCATTCCGCTGCGGATGACGCTGGTGCACGGATTCGTCGCGGGCTGGGGCACCGGGGCATTCGCGATCATCATCTACACGGTCCTGGCGCCCGCCATGCCCAACGCCGCCATCGCGTTCCTGCCGGGACTCCTGTTCGGCGTTGGCACGATGCTGGTGCAGGCGCTGGCCGGGGCGGCGATCGGCGTCTGGATGCGAACGCGCGGGCTGGGCGAGACGGCCATGAACTACGTCTCGCGTGCGGTCGCCGGGAACACGCTCCTCTACGGCGGGCTGCTGTTCAGCGCGTGGGGGCTGTTCTCGCTGGTCTTCCCGGCGCTGGCTGAGCCCATCGACCGCGGGCTTCCGACCGGGCTCTCGGTCCCCAACCTCGACAGCGTGAACGCGGGGCTTATCCTCGTCGCGCTGGTCGTGGCCGTGATCGCCGCGGGCAGCTTCGTCCGGGCCGTGCGCCGTGTGCAGGTCCTGGCGCGGGCGGAGGCGACGCGCCGATGAGCGCCCGCGTCGTCGACCTCGCACCGCACGATGCCGAGGGGCTCGGGGCGGAGACGGCGGTCGCCCTCGCGGCACTCGGCCCGGCGTCAACGGCGCCCCGGCGCGCGATCGTGGAGGTCATGCTGGCCGCGAGTCGGCTGCAGACCCCGGAGGAGCTGCTGCACGAGGCGCGGATCCGGGCCCCGGCGACCAGCCTGGCCACCGTCTACCGCGCGCTGGAGCGACTGGACGCCGCCGGCAGGGTCAAGCGGGCGACGCTGGCCTCGGGCGCGGTGGGGTACGGCTACTGCGCCACCGGGCACCACGAGCACGCGATCTGCCTGCGCTGCGGGCAGCTGCAGCCGATCCGCCCCTGCCTGGTGGCCGACGGGCCGGCCCTGGGAGGGTTCCGGGTGACCTCCCATGTCCTGGAATTCTACGGCGTCTGCGCCCGCTGCGCGGCCGAGTCTGACGAGGAGGGCGTGGCCGGCTGACGCCGCCTCGGCCGGGCCGGCATCCGCAGGTCACCGACCGCGAGCCACCGCCCGCGGGTCGGCACCCGCAGGTCACCGGCCGCGTCTGCCCAGCGGACGCAGCACCAGGCTCACGACTGCAAAGGCTGCGCCGAACGCGAGCGCGCCCCGCCAGTCCAGCAGCGGGCGCACGTCACCCTCGACACTGCGCGCGACGACCACGCCGACGGCCGCGCGAGGTCCGATCTCGACGTGATTGGCGAGCACGGCGGCGCCGGCCGACATCTCGAGACGGACGGCCTCGCGGGCCACGAG
>DAIDTV010000076.1 GCA_027457005.1 Chloroflexota bacterium | reverse complement strand
TCGACACCCAGGTCGAGACGGAGCTCATCGCCGCCAACCACAGTCTCGAGGAGATCCGGGCGTTCGTGGGGGCCGACTCGCTCGCCTACCTCTCGATCGGCGGCGTGCTCGACGCCATCGGGCTGCCGCGCGAGCGGTTCTGCTTCGCCTGCTTCGACGGGCTGTACCCGGTCCCCGTGCCGTACGACGTGGCCTCGCACAAGTTCATCCTCGAGGACCTGCCGCTGGGGGACGCGCCGGTGGCCACGCCGCCATGAACCCCGCGGGGAAGGCCGGCGACGGCGCGCCCGGCGTCGCGGATCCCCGCACGACCCGCCCGGCATACGCGCGGGCCGGGGTCGACGTCGCGGCCGGCGACCGCGCGGTCGAGCTCATGCGCGCGAGGGTGTCGGCCACGCACGGCCCCGGCGTGGTGGCCGGCATCGGCGGGTTCGCGTCAGCGGTCCGCGTGCCGCCGGGGATGCGCGAGCCGGTCATGGTCTCCGCGACCGACGGCGTGGGGACCAAGACGGCGATCGCGCGCGCCATGCGCCGTCTCGACACGATCGGCGAGGACCTGGTGGCGATGTGCGCCGACGACGTCGTCTGTCTCGGTGCGCGCCCCCTCTTCTTCCTCGACTACCTGGCCGTGGGGCGTGTCGACCCGACCGAGGTCGCCGCGCTGGTGGGCGGCGTGGCGCGCGGATGCGAGGTAGCCGGCTGCGCGCTGGTGGGCGGCGAGACGGCCGAGCATCCCGGCCTCATGGCACCCGACGAGTTCGACCTGGCCGGCTTCTGCGTGGGGATCGCCGAACGCGACGAGCTGTTCGACCCGGCCGCCGTGGAGGCCGGCGACGTGCTGCTCGGGCTGGCCGCCTCGGGGCTGCACGCCAACGGCTACTCGCTGGTGCGTGCGATCCTCGCCCGCCACGACCTGCCGGTCGGCCGACGGTACCGGGAGCTGGTGCGGGCCGTGCTGGGCGACGCGGAAGCGGCCCGAGTGGCCGCCGCAGAGCCGGGGCAGGGGAGCGCCACGCTGGGGGACGTGCTGCTCACGCCGACCCGCATCTACGCCGGCGACGTGCTGGCGCTGCGCGCCCATCTCGCCGGCCGCGGGTTGCCGCTGCACGGACTGGCGCACATCACCGGGGGCGGGCTGCCGGGCAACGTGCCCCGCGCCCTGCCGGAGGCGCTGGCCGCGCGGCTGGACCTCGGAGCGTGGCCGGAGCCGTCGGTGATCCGGCTCGTCGCGACGCTCGGTGACCTGGGCGGCCCGGAGATGCGGGCCACCCTCAACGCCGGGATCGGGATGGTCGCCGTCGTACCGGAGGCCGCGGTCGAACCCGCGCGCACGTTCCTCGCCGGCCGGGGCGTCACGTCCTGGCCCGTGGGACGCGTGATCCCCGCGTCGGAGGCGGGCCCGGGCCGGTACGTCGAGGTCGGGCAGGGATGAGCGCGCAGCCCGCCGTCCCGATCGCCGTCTGCGTCTCCGGCCGGGGGAGCAACCTGCAGGCGATCGTCCGCGCCGAGCACCGCGGGTGGCTCGGCGTCCGAACCGCGCTGGTGCTCGCCGACCGCCCGTGCCCCGCGGTCGACTGGGCGCGCGCGCAGTCGATCCCGACCGCGGTGCTGCGCCCGGCGGACTACCCCGACGCCGCGTCGTGGGACCGCGCGCTGCTCTGGGCCCTGCAGGCTTCCGACGCACACGTCGTCGCGCTGGCCGGCTTCATGCGGGTCGTCGGGCCGGCCACGCTGGCGGCGTTCCGGGGCCGCATGCTGAACGTCCACCCCAGCCTGCTGCCGGCGTTCCGCGGCGCGCACGCGGTGCACGACGCGCTCGCGGCGGGCGTCCGCGTGACCGGTGTGACCGTCCCCCTGGTCGACGTGGTGCTCGACGGCGGCCCGATCGTCCTGCAGGAGGCGGTCCCGGTCCTCCCCGGCGACGACGAGGAATCGCTGCTCGGGCGCCTCCACGCGGCCGAGCAGCGCCTCTTCCCGCGCGCGGTGGCGCTGCTGGCCGCGGGCGCCGTGACGCAGGGGCCCGACGGCCACGTGTCGCTCGATCCCGCGCGCGCGGCGGCGCTCCCCCGGCCGCGGAGGGCGCTCCTCTCGGTGTCCGACAAGGAAGGGCTGGCCGGGCTGGCCCAGGGGCTCGCCTGGCTCGGGTTCGAGCTGGTCTCGACCGGCGGCACCGCGCGGGCGCTGCGGGCGGCCGGCCTCGAGGTCACCGAGGTTGCCGCGGTTACCGGGTTCCCGGAGATGCTCGACGGGCGCGTCAAGAGCCTCCACCCGCGCATCGCGGCCGGCGTGCTCGCCGATCTCCGCCGTCCCGACCACGCCGCGCAGCTCGCGGCCGAGGTGATCGAGCCGTTCGAGCTCGTGGTGGTCAACCTCTACCCGTTCGCCGCCGCCGCGGAGCGGCCCGGCACCACCCTCGACGAGCTGGTCGAGGAGATCGACATCGGCGGCCCCACCCTGGTCCGCGCCGCGGCGAAGAACCACGCGTCGGTGGCGATCGTCACGGACCCGGCGACGTACCCGGCGGTGCTCGCCGAGCTGCGCGCCGCGGGGCACCTGGGCGAGGCCACCCGGCGGCGGCTGGCGGCCGCGGCGTTCCGCCACACGGCCGCCTACGACGCGCGGATCGCGGCCGAGCTCCCGGTCCGGTTCGGCCTCGAGGAAGCCGGGCCGTTCCCCGCGCGCCTCGCGCTCGAGCTGGAGCGCGTCCAGGTGCTGCGATACGGCGAGAACCCGCACCAGGGGGCGGCCGTCTATCGCCTGCCGGACACCGCGGAGGCGGCCGGGCCGTTCGCCCGCGGGGTGGATCTGCGACAGGGGAAGGCGCTCAGCTACAACAACCTGCTCGACGCCTCGGCCGCCGCGGCGATCGTCCGCGACCTCCGGGGGCCGGCCTGCGTGATCGTCAAGCACACCAACCCGTGCGGCGCCGCCGAGGCGGACGACCTGGGCACCGCGTGGGACCGCGCCCTCTCGGGCGATCCGGTGAGCGCGTTCGGCGGCGTGGTGGCGCTGACCGGGCCCATCGACGCCGCGCTGGCCGGGCGGCTCACCGCACTGTTCCTCGAGGTGGTCGTCGCGCCATCCGTCGAGCCCGGAGCCGTGGCGGTGCTGGCCCGCCGCCCCAACCTGCGCGTGGTGGTGGACCCGTGGCTGGGCCATCCGGCAGGCGATCCGGCGGTCGAGTTCCGGAGCGCCGGTGGTGCCGTGCTGGCGACCGAATCGGACGTCCGCCCGGACGACCCGGCCACGTGGCGCCGGGTGACGTCCCGGGTGCCCGACGAACGCGAGCGGCGGGATCTCGACCTGGCCTGGCGGCTCGCCCGCCACGTGAAGTCGAACGCGATCGTCCTGGTGCGGGACCGCACGCTGGTCGGGATCGGCGCGGGGCAGATGAGCCGGGTCGACAGCGCGCGGCTGGCCGTCGAGAAGGCGGGGCCGGAGCGGGTTCGAGGCGCCGCCTGCGCGTCGGACGCGTTCTACCCGTTCCCCGACGGCATGCTGGCCTGCGCTGACGCCGGCGTCACGGCCTTCGTCCAACCCGGCGGCTCGGTCCGCGACGACGAGGTGGTCGCGGCGGCGGAGGCAGCCGGCGTGTCGATGCTGCTGACGGGGGTCCGCCACTTCCGGCACTGATGCCCGACGAAGGCACGGAACCGTCCCGCGCGGAGGATCACGGCACCGACCACGCCCCGACCGGGAACGGAACCGTCCCGGCGCACAGTTTCCGGCTCGCACGGCCGACTGGCACTTGAGGTGGCGGGGGCGCGCCGCGGTACACTGCCACCGCAACGTGACGTGCCCGCACGGGCACCGCAACCCCCAGGGGGGAGCACATGGACGAGAGCCCGAACCCGGCGATGGCATCAGACGAGCAGCCCGGCATCGGCACGGAGGCGGCCGGCGACACCCAGGCATCGGCGGCGGCACCCGGCGGTGATCGACCCGCAGGTGCGGAACACGCCGCCGAGGGCGCGGGCACCGGCGAGGGCGGTGCCGGTGGGACCTGGGAGAGCGGCGGGTGGCGCGTCCACGACGAGAGCGCGCGCGACTGGGTCGGCCAGCTCCAGGCCATGATCGACGGCGTCGCCGAGCATGCCGGACCCGTGCTGCGCGAGGTCGCGGCCAAGGCGGCCGAGCTCGCGGCGGTCGCCGCGGAGAACGCCGGCCCGGCCCTCCAGAAGGCCGCCACCATGACCACGGAGGTCGGACACAAGGTCGCCGCCAGGAGCAAGGAGTACGCGGCGGAGCTGCGCCGCCAGCAGGCGGAGCAGGGGGGTCCCGGAGGTTCGGCCGCCGACCAGCCGGACACCGAGCCAGGACCCGGCGCCTGACGTCGCGGAGCCGGCGGCGTCGGAGCGCCGGCAGCGATCCCCACCACATCATCCATCCGACGAGCAGTCGGGACCCGCGGCATCGACCGCGGGTCCTGCACTTCCAGCGCACCCTCGCGGGGTGCCGGGCGCCCCGCCACTGATGCCGTGCGGCGGACCGTCCGCCCCGCCTGCTACCATCGCCGCCGATGTCCGACCTGCAGCGCTTCTACCTGACCACCGCGATCGCCTACGCCAACAGCCGGCCCGGGCTCCATACCCTGTACGAGGTCGTGGGCGCCGATGCGATCGCGCGCTGGCACCGGATGCACGGACACGAGACCTTCTTCCTGACCGGGACCGACGAGTACTCGGTGAACATCGCGACAACCGCCGCGAAGCTCGGCAAGACCCCGAAGGCGTTCGTCGACGAGATGGTCGCCCTGTACCGCACCGCCGAGGAGGCGATCGGGATCGCGCCCGACCGGTTCATCCGGACGACTGATCCGGATCACATGCGCGCGGTGCACGAGATGATCCGCCGGGCACACGCCAACGGCGACCTGTACCAGGGCACCTACGAAGGCTGGTACTGCCCCAACGAGGGCTTCCGCGCGCCCAGCGACCTGGTCGAGGACGCGACCGGCGTGCACTGCCCGAACCATCCCGGGGTCGAGCTCCAGTGGCTCACCGAGCGCAACTGGTTCTTCCGCCTGTCCGCCTACCAGGAGCGGCTCGAGCGGTACTACGCGGACCACCCGGACTGGGTGCAGCCGGAGTACCGGAAGAACGAGATGCTCGGGTTCATCCGGCAGGGCCTGGAGGACTTCTCCGTCAGCCGCGAGAAGGCGCCCTGGGGGATCCCGTTCCCGATCATGCCCGACGGCTCGTCGTCGCAGCTGCCGGACGGCTCGTGGAACCCCGAGGCGGGCACCGTCTACGTGTGGTTCGACGCGCTGACGAACTACGTCACCGGGGTGGGCTTCCCGGACGATCCGGACCGCTTCGCGGGCCGGTGGCCGGCAGACCTGCACATCATCGGCAAGGACATCAACCGGCTGCACACCATCATGTGGCCCGCCATGCTGATGAGCGCCGGGTTACCGCTGCCGCGCGAGGTCTGGGTCCACGGCTGGCTCCTGGTCCAGGGTGAGCGGATGAGCAAGAGCCGGGGCAACTTCCTCGATCCGACCGACGTGGCGGCCGCCCTGGGGACCGACGGCGCGCGCTACGTGCTGCTGCGGGAGGTCGCGTTCGACCGCGACACCGACGTGTCGTGGGATTCCTTCGTGCGCCGCTACAACGCCGACCTGGCCAACGACTTCGGCAACCTGGTGAACCGGAGCCTCTCGATGACGGCACGCTACCTGGGTGGCGAGCGGCCGGCGCCCCGCTCACCGGACGAGGCACCGCTCGCGGTCGCGTGGCGTGCCGCGCACGCTGCGCACGAGGCGAAGCTCTCGGGGTACTTCCTTCATGACGCCCTGGCCGCACTCTGGGAGTTCGTCGGGGCGGCCAACCGGTTCGTCGACGCCGAGCAGCCCTGGGTGCTGGCAAAGTCGGTCAGGGAGGGGGACCAGGCCGCCGCGGCGCGGCTGCGCGACGTCCTGGGCGATCTGCTGGAGGCGTGCCGGCTCGTCGGGTTCGCCGCCGCGCCGTTCATCCCGACCGTCGCCCCGCGGCTGGCGGACCAGCTCGGCGTGCCGTATCCGTACGCCGCCGACGGCAACGGCGGGCCGCCGCTCGATGAGCTCCTGCGCTGGGGAAGCGGCCCGGCGGGCGGCCGCATCGGCGTGCCGACCCCGCTGTTCCCGCGCCTGGAGACCGAGGCCCAGCTCGCGAGCCGGGACGAACCCGCGAGCCGGGACGAACCCGCGAGCCCGGCCCAGGCCTGAGCCCGCGACCGCCGTGCCCGACCCCGTGCGCCTGGTCGACTCGCACGGGCACGTCCAGGCGGAACCGTTCGCCGGCGACCTCGCCGCCGTGCTGGCTTCGGCGGCGCTGGCCGGCGTCGAGCGCCTGCTGGTACCGGGCTGGGACCTCGAATCGTCGCGCGCGGCGGTGGCGCTTGTGCGGGGATCGCCGGACACGAGTTCGCGTCCGCTGCACCTCGACGCGGCGGTGGGGATCCATCCGCACGTGGCATCGAGCGTGGAGGAGGCGGCCTGGTCCGAGGTGCGGGCCCTCGCCGCGGATCCCTGCGTCGTCGGCATCGGCGAGACCGGGCTCGACTACGATCGCGCGTTCTCGCCGCGCGACGCGCAGCTGGCGAACCTGCGCCGGCACCTCGCGCTCGGCCGCGCCACGGGCAAGCCGGTGATCCTGCACTGCCGATCGGCCGCCGGCCGGCGGGACGCGCAGGACGAGCTGCTGGCGGAGCTGCGAGGCGCCGGCGTCGGTGACCCGGCCTGGACGGCGGCGCTGGCCGGGCGCCCGCCCGCGATCCTGCACTCGTTCTCGGGGCCGGTGGACTACGCGGAGGCCGCGCTCGAGCTCGGCCTGGCGATCAGCTTCTCGGGCCTCGTGTTCCGCCGCGGCGAGGAGGCGTCGGCCCTGGTCGCGCGGATCGTCCCGGCCGACCGGCTGCTGGTCGAGACGGACTCGCCGTACCTCTCGCCCCCCGGGGCGCCGCGGCGGCGAAACGAGCCCGCGTGGGTGCGGGTCACGGCCGCCTGGGTCGCCGAGCGGCGGGGCGAGATCGACGTCCTGCCGGGGGACCGACTGGTCCGCGCCTACGACGCAGCCTTCAGCGGGAGAAGCGGAGGGATGGGGTCATGAGCGCCCGTGGCGAACGCCCGACGCGCCCGGATCGGGCGTCCAGATGTTGAGGTTGAGGCAGTCCTCGCCCGGTGTCGCCGGATCCCACACCATCGCCGCGGCGGGGTGATCGGCCGGCAGGCGCGCCTGGGGCGGCTCCGCGCCGAGGGTCAGCGCATCGCGGACGCCCCTCCAGGGCTCGACCGGTCGGGGCGGCCGCAGCCGGTT
>DAIDTV010000075.1 GCA_027457005.1 Chloroflexota bacterium | reverse complement strand
TGGCCTCGATGCGGATGCCGATCCCGCCGAACGCCTCCGCATAGCGCGCCAGGTTGGGCGACCAGAGGTCGGTCGCGCTGACCCGCCCCGGGTACTCCCGCTCCTGGTGCATGCGGATCGTGCCGTACATGCCGTTGTCGAAGACGATCACGGCCAGCCGCAGCCGCTCTCTCACGGCGGTCTCGAGTTCGGCCATGAGCATCCCGAAGCCGCCGTCGCCCGCCATCGCGACCGCCGGCCGGGCCCGATCATCCAGGTCGCGGGACGCGATGGCCGCTCCCACCGCGGCCGGGAGGCCGTACCCCATCGCCCCCGACGTGGGGCCGAGGAAGCGTCCACCGGGCGGAACAGGCAGGTAGCGTGCCGGCCAGCTCGCGAAGTTGCCGGCGTCGGTGGTGAGGATGGCATCCGGTGGCAGGTGCCGGCGCAGCGCCGCGATCACGGTGGCCGGGTGCACTGGCAGGTCGCCGGCGCGGGACCCCGGGTCGGGTGGCTCCACCGCGGCCAGGTACGCCGCGCGGTCGCGGCCGAGGTCGGCGGCACGCTCAGCCGCGAGCGGCGATGGGGGTCCCCCCGCGGCCAGCAGCGACAGCGCCGCTCGCAGGAACGATCGCGCGTCGGATCGCACCGTGAGCGAGGGCTGCGGCCGGTCCCCTTTGAGCCCCGGTTCGATGTCGACCTGCACCAACTCGGTGTCCGGACCCGGGACGGCGTAGTCGAACGTCGCGACCTGCGAGAGTCGGGTCCCCAGCGCGAGGACCACGTCGGCCTCGAGGAGACGGCGGCGGACGGTGTGTGCCGCGCCCAGCCCGGTGGCGCCCAGGTACCTCGGCGAACCGTTGGGGAACACGTCGGGCCGCCGCCACGCGGCCATGACCCCGATGCCCGCGGCGTCGGCGAAGGCCTCGAGCTCGGCGGTGGCGCCGCTCCGCAGCACGCCGCCTCCGGCGAGGATCACGGGACGTCGGGCGCGGGCCAGGCGCGCGAGGACCGCACGGACGTCGGCATCGGCCGCCGCGGGACGGTCGGGCGTGATGGCCGCGCCACCGTCCGCCGCCGGGCGCTCGAGCGCGTCGGGTGCGCCGAGCGCGTCGGGTGCGCCGAGCGCGTCCTCCGGCAGCACCAGCAGCACGGGACCGGGGCGACCCTGCCGGGCGATCCCGACCATGCGCTCGACCCTCGCAGCCATCGTTCGTGGGTCGTCCAGCTCCACGCCCGCCTTGCACAGCGCGCCGAACGAACCGGCGAGGTCCGCCTCCTGGAACGCCTCGCGCCCGCGGAACCCGCGCGGTACCTGCCCCGCGATCGCGACCAGCGGCGTGGAGTCCTGCTCGGCGGTGTGCAGCGCGATCGACAGGTTCGCCGTACCGACCGCGCGGGTCACCAGGCACATGGCGGGCTGCCCGGTGAGCTGTCCGTACGCCTCCGCCATGAAGCCGGCTCCCGCCTCGTGCCGGGCGGTGACCACCCGGATCCGCGAATCGCGGAGCGCGTCGAGCAGTTCGAGGAAGCTCTCCCCGGGCACGGTGAACGCGTGCCGGATGCCCGACCGCTCGAGCGCTGCCACGATCGCGCGACCGGCAGTCACCTGTGTCGACCGGCCGTCACGTGCGTCATGGGCGCGATGGTAGCGGGAGAGACGGATCCGGATCGCCCGGCAGGAATCGCAGGCCGCGTGTAGCGTGTCGAGCGGGGCGGCTGCCCGTGCGCCGCCGGATCCGCGCGATTGGGTGAACGTGCGCGCTCGAATCATCGACAACCCCTGGTCGTTCCGTGGCCCGTACCCGGTCCACCGCGTGCTGCCGGTGCTCGAACGGGCCGGCTGGAGCGTGGACGTGGCGCATCGCGGCCGCCAGGCCAGTGTTCGGCGCCAGGTCGAGGATGCCCTGGACGAGGGTGCCGGGCTGCTGGTCGGGGCCGGCGGAGACGGCACCCTGCGCGACATCGCGGACGTCCTGGTCGGACGGGACGCCGCGCTCGGGGTCCTGCCGGGCGGCACGGCGAACCTCTGGGCCCACGAACTGGGCGTCGCGCGGCCGCCCGAACAGGCCGCCGCCGCCCTGGTCGACGCCGGCGTGCGGCGCATGGACATGGGCCGGATCGTGCACCCCGACGGGCGCTTCCTGCGGTTCCTACTGATGGCGGGCGTCGGGATCGACGGGCTCATGCTCGACCACACGGATCCGCGCCTGAAGGTCAGGCTGGGGCCGGGTGGGATCGCGCTCGGGATGATCCGGGCGATCCCCGAGTTCCGCCCGTTCCCGATCGAGCTGACCGTGGACGGCCGCGCGGCGTGGGAGGGGCGTGTCATCCAGGTCATCGTGGGCAACTCGCGGCTGTACGCCAACGTCGTGCACGCCACCCCGGAAGCCCGCGTCGACGACGGCGTCCTGGACGTCACCATCGTTCCCGCCGGGGACCTGGAGCTCGCGGTGCGGCTCGGCTGGTCGCTCGTGCTGAGCCGCCGGCCCGGTGGCGAGGCTCCGCGGTTCCGCGGCCGGGAGATCCTGCTGCGGACGCCGGTCGTGCCGCCGATGGAGGTGGACGGGAGCGCCGTGCGGCGAACGTCGCTGGAGGGCGCGGGGGGACGGCCGTTCCGCATCGTGGTCGAGCCGCGCAGCCTGGCCGTCCGCGTGCCTCGCGCCTATGCCGGCGACCTGTTCGGGCCCCCTGGGCAGGCAGACTCCGACTGACCTCGGCCCGGCGCCCTCACGCCTGCCAGCGCGGGACCCGGCCGAGCAGGTGGGGTGCCCGCAGCTCGCCCACCAGCCGGCTGAACGGCCCGCGGGGCACCCCGCGCCACGCCAGGTCGTCGAGCGTCTCGGGAAGCGGGACGTCGGTCACGAGGGTGGCCAGCTCGCGGTAGAGGAGGGCCTCCGCCCGTCCGGCGCGGAGGGTCTCCGCCAGGGCGCCCGCGCCGCGGAGCGACACGTCCCACTCCCACGCGCGCTCGGGGATCGCCTCGAGGTGCACGTAGCGGGCGAGCACCGTCGACGCCGAGCGCTCGCCCCATCCGCGGAGCCCCGGGAAGCCGTCGGCCGCGTCGCCCACCAGCGCCAGCCAGTCGGGGATGCTCTCCGGGTCCACGCCGAACCGCGCCCGCACCGCGTCGGCGTCGATGATCCGCTCGCGCCGCCGGTCGAACGCCACCACGCGCCCATCCAGGCGCACGCACTGTGCCAGGTCCTTGTCCGGTGACAGGATCACGACGCGTGCCACGCCCGGCGAATCGGCCCATCGCGCGGCGGCCGTCGCCAGCGCATCGTCGGCCTCGAACTCGACCATCGGCCAGACCACCAGGCCGATGGCGCGGAGGGCCTCCTCGGCCAGCTCGAACTGCGCGAGGAGCTCGGGCGGCATGCCGGCCTCGGTCTTGTACCCGGCGTACCGTTCGTTCCGCCAGGAGCGGACGACGTGGTCGGTCGCACACCCCAGGTGCGTGACGCCGGGATCCCGCAGCAGCCGCAGCACGCTCTCGACCAGACCGATCGTCGCTCCAACCGCTCGCCCCTGCGCGGCCGCCGACGGCGGCCGGCCGAAGTGCGCGCGGAACAGTTCGTAGGTCGCGTCGAGCAGGTGGAGCTGCATCCGGACAGTATCGCCGTGACCGGCACCTGGGCCGCATCGACGCCCGCCCGGCGAAGGGCCCCGCCCGCGTCGATGCCGCTGGCGTCCCCCGCCCGACCGGGCAGGAACGCGGTGCCCCACTGGCCCATCATGCGAGGGGATTCCGGCCGTATGCTCTCCATGCCGCCCGGACCTCGCCGCCGCCCGGGACCATCGGCCTGCATCTGCGGCACGCTTCGGCTCAGGCGGCCGCCGCCGCCGGGGCCCCACCATAGGCCCTTATGACTGCAGCCACGCTTTCGTCGCCCATCCCGGACGTGCACGCTCGCCCCGCCTCGGAGGTCGCCACCGCCCTGGAGGTCGACCCGGCCGTCGGGCTGAGCACCGGCGTCGCGGAACAGCGCTACGTCCTGGCGGGTCCCAACGAGCTCGAGCGGGTCGAGCGTCCGTCCCTCTTCCGGATCGTCTGGGACGGATTCACGGAGCCGTTCATCCTGCTGCTGTTCGTTGCCGGCGTGCTCGCCGTGGCGCTCGGCGAGGTCCGTGACGGAGCGTTCGTGCTGCTGATGATCGGCCCGATGGTGGGCGCGGACGTCATCACGGAGTACCGGGCCGAGCGCGCGCTCGAGGCGCTGCGCGCCGCCGCGGCGCCGATGGCACGTGTCCGCCGGGACGGCGCCGTCGAGGAGATCCCCGCGGCCAGCCTGGTGCCCGGCGACGTGGTGCTCCTTCGCGTCGGCGACGTGGCGCCGGCCGACCTGCGGCTCGTCCGCACCGAGGGCCTGGCATTCGACCGGAGCGTCCTGACCGGCGAGTCGCTGCCGGAGGCCGGCCACGCGGAGCCCGATCCGTCCGGTGCGCCGCTGGCGGAGCGGCGTGCCGTCGCCTTCGCCGGCACCAGCGTGGTAGCCGGCCGGGGCGAGGGGATCGTCGTCGCGACCGGGCTGCACACGGAGTTCGGGCGTATCTCGGCGGCACTGGGGGGCCAGGACCGCCGCCGCTCGCCGCTGCAGCGGGAGCTGGACCGGCTCGTCCGCATCCTCCTCGTCGTCGCCGTCGGCCTCATCGCGATCACCACGGGCCTGGGCTTCCTGCGGGGCAACCCGGCCACGGCCAACCTGATGGCCGGCATCTCGGCGGCGATCGCGTCGATCCCCGAGGAGCCGCCCATCCTCTTCGCCGTGATCCTGGGCCTCGGCGCCTACCGGCTGCTGCGGCGCGGGGTCCTGGTGCGCCGGCTCAATGCCCAGGAAACGCTCGGGGCCGTCGACCTCATCCTCACCGACAAGACCGGGACCCTCACCCAGAATCGCCTGGCGCTCACCGACCTGCGCACGCCCGCCGGCACGGTCGGCGATCCGGAACAGCGTGCCCGCCTCCTCGTGTCCGCGTTGCGAGCCGAGGAGGACGCGTGGAGCATCGTCACCGGCGCGCGGCCCGGCTCGTTCACGCGCTCGCTGACCTCCGCGGTCTCGGCGATGGGCGGGACGGCCGAGCTCGATCCGGGTGAGCTGCTCGACGCCGACCCGGTGAGCGACGAGCGCCCCTACTCGAGGACGCGCGCGCTGCGGGACGGCGTGGTGGAGGAGCTGGCGCTCGGCGCGCCCGAGGTGGTCCTCGCGCTGGCGGACCGCCTGGACCCCGCCGAGCACGACGACTGGCACCGGCTCGTCGAGCGAGGCGCGGACGCCGGAGAGCGGCTGCTCCTGCTGGCCGGCCGCGCCGACGCCGAGCCCTGGCGTCCGCTGGCGCTGGTCGGGTTCGCCGACCACCTCCGCGAGGGCATCGGGGATTCGATGCGCCAGGCGACCTCGGCGGGGATCCAGACCATCATCGTGACCGGCGACCACCCGCTCACCGCCGCGGCGATCGCACGTGACGCGGGCATGCGGGGCGAGCGCGTGGTGACCGGCGATGAGCTGGCCGCCTGGGACGACCAGACCCTGCGCCGGGAGCTCCCGTCGATGGACATCGTTGCCCGGGCGGCCCCGGAGGACAAGCTGCGGCTGGTGGACGCCGCGCGCGCCACGGGGCGCACCGTTGCGGTGACCGGGGACGGCGTGAACGACTCGCCGGCCCTCCAGCACGCCGACGTCGCCGTCGCCATGGGGAGCGGGTCGGCGGTCGCCCGGGAGGCGTCCGACCTGATCCTCGGCGACGACTCGTTCGCGACGCTGATGTACGGCCTCCGCGAAGGCCGGCGGATCGTGGCCAATGTCCAGAAGGGACTGGTCTTCCTGGTCTCGACGCACGTCGCGATGCTGGGGTTCATCCTCATCGCGACCATCGCCGGGTACTCCCAGCCGCTGCTGCCGATCCAGATCCTCTGGCTCGAGGTCTTCATCGACATGCTCACCGTCGTCTCGTTCGAGATC
Organism: Chloroflexota bacterium; assembly: GCA_027457005.1. Taxonomy (GTDB): domain Bacteria; phylum Chloroflexota; class Limnocylindria; order Limnocylindrales; family CSP1-4; genus JAJYNJ01. The sequence goes on along the minus strand of DAIDTV010000075.1, from coordinate 1,552 downwards.
GAGCGGGAGGAGCCCGACGCCATGCGGGTCCCGCCGAGGCCGCGCTCGCGGCCACTCCTGGACAACGGGATCCTGGCGCGGATCGTGCTCGCCGGGGGGTTCAGCGCGGTCGCGGCACTGGTCATCATGGAGGCTCACCCCGGCGGGTTCGAGCATGCCCGCTGGCTGGCGTACTCGGCGCTGGTCGCCGGTCAGGCCGTCCGCGCGAACGCCAACCGGAGCCTCCGGCTCCCGGTCCTGGGCCTGCGTCCCAACCCGCTGCTGCTCGTCGGCAGGGTGATCACCGTGGCAGTGCAGGCGCTGATCCCCTACGTGCCGGCGGTTGCCGACGCGTTCCGCGCCACGCGCCTCGACGCCGCGGACTGGATGCTGGTGGCCGCGGTCGCGCTGCTGCCGGCGGCCGTCGCCGAGGTGATCCGGGCGACGACCCACCGGGTCTGGGTGGCCTGAGGCGACCGGCCGGCGGGGCCCCGACCGACCGCGCGAGGAGGGCGTGCCCCGGTGCCCGCGCCGCCGCAGGGCGAGCGTCAGCCCTCGGCGACTATCTCGCTGGCGCCGGCCGACACCGGTGGCCGATATCCGCCGGCCTCCGCGGCCGCCAGCGCGGCGCCCACGATGCCGGCCGAGTTCAGCAGCCGCGCGACCTTCAGCGGCCCGCGCGGCGTGAGGTACTGGAGGTACCGCCCGGTCTCCTTGCTCACGCCACCGCCCAGGATCACCAGGTCCGGGGAGAAGTAGCGGTACACGTGGTCCAGGTAGCCGTCGAACTCCTTCGCCCAGACCTTCCAGCCCAGCTTGCGCCGTTCGCGGGCGGCGCCGCTCACCAGGGTTTCCGCGTCGCGCCGGTGGTACTCCAGGTGCCCGAGCTCGGTGTTGGGGACCAGCCGGTCATCGACGAACAGGGCGCTCCCGATACCCGTCCCGATCGTGAGCATCAGCACCACGCCGTGCTGGCCGGTGCCGGCGCCGTAGCGCATCTCGGCCAGGCCGGCCGCGTCGGCATCGTTGATGATCAGGACGGGCCGCTGCAGGTGCCGCTCCAGCACGTCCTGGGCCCGCACGTCGAGCCAGCTCCGGTCGATGTTCGCGGCGGTCTTGAGCCACCCGTCCTTGGCCACGCCCGGAAGGCCCGCCCCGGTGGGCATCTGCGCGGTGCGGTGCCCGGACTCCTCGATCCGCCCGATGATGCGGGCGACGGCCTGCGCCACCGCGTCCGGCGTGGACGGCGACGGGGTCTTCTCGCGGACCCGGGCGGAGACCAGCGTGCCCGTCTCGAGGTCCACCACGGCCGCCTTGACGCCGGTTCCGCCGACGTCGATCCCGACCCCGAACGGGCGGCCCGGGTGCGGCTCGTCGGAGGTTCCGGCTACGCCCGGGGATTCCGCCCGGTACGTATCGCCCGCTGACTGCACGGTCTCGTCCATCCCGGGGCGCTCCCTCGCGTCGTCGATGTCCTCCTCCATCATCCGTGCAGTCTAGCGGTCCCCCGCTCCGGGGACCCGGAGGGACGGGCCGCCACGCAGATCGACGCCGGACGCGAAGCGGCCCCGCC
>DAIDTV010000074.1 GCA_027457005.1 Chloroflexota bacterium | reverse complement strand
CTGCGCGACGCCTCCGAGGCGGTCGATCAGGCCCGCCGCGGCGACGTCCCAGTTCGACATCCCCGTGGGATGCACGCACGCGTCGAACCGCCCGGCCGCGGCGTAGGAGAGTTCGAGGGCAGACGACCCGAGGTGGCGGGCGGCCCGGACGCTTCGCCGCAGGTCGCCCAGGTCGGAGCGCCAGTCCCGCGGCGCGTAGCCCAGGGCGATCACGCAATCGTCCAAAGCAGGCTTGTCCGGGTTGTGGATCGGGCGGCCGTTGAGGCGGGCACCCCGGCCGCGGACGGCCGTGAAGAGCTCGTCCCGGAGCGGGTCCAGCACCACCCCCACGGCGGGCTCGCCGTCGACGGCCAGCGCGATGCTCACCGAGAAGATCGGCACCGCGTTGGCGTAGTTCACCGTGCCGTCGAGCGGATCCACGATCCAGGCGCGTCCGGCACCGGCGGTCGGGGCATCGCCCGCGGCCGTGGCGTGCTCCCCGGATTCCTCGGCGAGGATCGCGTCGCCCGGGAACGAGTGACGGATCGCGTCGAGGATGAGCCGCTCCGACAGGTGGTCGACCTCGGTCACCACGTCGCGGGCGCTCTTGCGACGGATCTCCCGTACCCGTCCGAGCCGCTCGAGCTGGATGTGGCCGGCAAGGCGCGCCGCCGACGTCGCCACGCTGATGGCGAGGGCAGCGTCGGCCGAGGAAAGGTTCCGGGGATGGGCCACCCGCGCATTCTATGGGTCGGCCGGCCCGTGCGCCCGGTTGCGTCCATGCTCCATCCTGAGCGGATGCCGCTGATCGCCACCGACCGCCTGACCAAGCGATATCCCGGCGTCACCGCGCTCGACGGCGTCACGCTCGCGCTCGACGGCGGGATCGTGGGGCTGGTCGGCGCCAACGGCGCGGGGAAGTCGACCCTGCTGAAGGTGCTGCTCGGCCTGGTCCGGGCGACCTCGGGACGCGCCGCGGTGCTGGGCATGGACACCGCGACCCATGGGAGCGAGGTCCGGCAGCGGGTGGGGTACATGCCGGAGCACGACTGCCTGCCGCCGGACGTCGGCGCCGCCGACTTCGTCGCCCACATGGCGCGCATGAGCGGCCTGCCCGCGGCCGCGGCACGGGAGCGGTCCGCCGAGACGCTCCGTCACGTCGGCCTGTACGAGGAGCGGTACCGCCCCATCGGCGGCTATTCGACCGGGATGCGCCAGCGCGTCAAGCTCGCCCAGGCGCTGGTCCACGATCCGGGCCTGCTGCTCCTCGACGAGCCGACGGCCGGGCTGGACCCCGCCGGGCGCGAGGAGATGCTCGCACTCGTCCACCGGATCGGCACCGAGTTCGGCATCGCGATCGTCATGGCGTCGCACCTCCTGGGGGAGGTCGAGCGGATCTGCGACCACCTGGTCGCGATCGACGCGGGAAGGCTGATCCGGTCCGCGCCCCTGACCCAGTTCACCGCGCTGACCCGCGTCCTCACCATCGAGGTCGAGGAGGGCGCCGACAGGCTGGCCGAGGCACTCGGCCGGTTCGGGCGGGCGGCCCGCCAGGAGGGCCGGCTCGTGCTGGTGGACCTCGACGGCCCGCCGCCGTACGACCTGGTGCGCGACCTGGTGGTGGAGCTCGGCCTGCCGCTCGCCCGCATCGAGCAGGGACGGCACCAGCTGGAGGACCTGTTCCGGACCGTCGAGGACCCGGGCTCGCCCCCGACGTGGCGCAGGAGGCGGCGACGTGAGCCCGATGGGTGGCCCGGGGAGCCCGATCGATGCCCAGCCCCCCGGGCCTTCGGTGTCCGGCGCGGGACCTACCGTCGCCACGTCTGCCGGTGGCAGCATCTACGATCTCGGCTACCAGCACTACGACGGCCGCCGCCTGGGGCGGGTCTACGCGTTCCGCTCGCTCTACACGCACGGCCTCGCCGCGTCGTTCGGCATCGGCCGGAGCGCGCGGTCGAAGGTCGTACCGATGGGTCTCTTCGCGATCGCGCTCGTCCCGGCGGTGGTCGAGCTCGGCATCACCGCGCTCGCCGGCGACCTGCTGCAGCCGGTCCGGATCGAGAACTACTTCTCGCTGGTCGGCACCGTGATGCTGCTCTTCTGCGCGGCAGTGGCCCCGGAGCTGGTGGGCCGGGACCAGCGCAACCACGTGCTGTCGCTGTACTTCACGCGGGCGCTGGAACGGCGCGACTATGCGCTCGCGAAGTTCGCGGCGCTGCTCACGGCCATGCTGCTGATCGCGCTCGTCCCCGAGATCGTGCTCTACGTGGGCAGCGCACTCGTGCGGTCCGATCCGATCGGCTACCTGCGGGAGCACCTGGACCTGCCCGGGCCAATGCTGGCGAGCGCGCTGGTGACCTCGCTCCAGGTCTCGACGGTGGCGCTCGCGATCGCCGCCCTCACCCCGCGGCGGGCCTACGCGACGGGCGGGATCGTCGCGTTCTGGTTCATCGCCGACGGGCTGGGCACGCTGATCGCGTCCGCGCAGCAGGGCGGATGGACCCGCTACGGGATCCTGCTGAGCCCCTCGCTGGTCGGGGACGGCACGGTCAACTGGTTCTTCGGCAGTGCCGGCGACGAGGTCCTCCGGCGGGCCGACCTCCCGGGATGGTGGTACGTCATCGTCGCCCTCGCCCTTGCGGCCGCCGCCGGAGCCGTCGTGCTGCGGCGCTACGCGAGGATCGCGGCGTGAGCGGCCCGGGCCGCCGGCCGCTCTGGGCCCCCGCGCCGGTGCCGGCGGATGTGGCCGGCGCACCGCTGGCCGCCGCGCACGTGGCTCGCTGGTACGGGAACGTGGTCGCGGTCAACGACGTCACCTTCGGTATCGGCGCGGGCGTCACCGGGCTGCTGGGCCCGAACGGCGCCGGCAAGTCGACGCTGCTCCACATGCTGGCCGGCCTGCTCGCCCCGTCCAGCGGGCAGGTGCTGATCCAGGGCCGGCCGGCGGGCCGGGATCCGGCTGTGTACCGTCAGCTCGGCCTGGCGCCGGAGCGCGACGCGGCGTACGACTTCCTGACCGGTCGAGAGTTCGCCGTGCTCTCGGCCCGCCTCGCCCGTCTCCCCGACCCGGAAGGGGCCGCGCGGCGGGCGATCGCGATGGTCGACCTGGAGGGCGCCGCGGATCGCGCGATCGGCGGCTACTCGAAGGGGATGCGGCAGCGCGTGAAGCTGGCGTCGGCGCTCGTCCACGATCCGCCGATCCTGCTGCTCGACGAGCCGTTCAACGGCATGGACCCCCGCCAGCGGCTGCACATGATGGACCTGCTCCACCGCATGGCGGCGGAGGGACGCGTGATCCTGTTCTCGTCGCACATCCTCGAGGAGGTCGAGCGGCTGGCGCAGCAGGTCCTGGTGATGGTGGCGGGCCGGCTGGCCGCCGCGGGCGACTACCGGGCCCTGCGCCGCCTGATGACCGATCGGCCGCACACGTTCCGGCTGCACACCAGCGACGACCGCGCGATGGCGGCCAGGCTCGTGGCGGAGGCACCCGTGCTCGGGGTGCAGTTCGAGGACGGCGCCCTGGACGTGCGCGCGGCCGACTACGGCTCGTTCACCGCCGTCGTCGCCCGGGTGGCGAAGCTCGCGGACGTGTCCCTGTACGAGCTCCTGCCCACCGACGAGACCCTCGAGTCCGTCTTCAGCTACCTGGTGGGGCGCTGATGGGCCGCGACGGCGTCCTCCGCCAGCTGCTGGTGCTGACCGCCCGGCAGGCACTCGGACGCCGGCGGATGCTCCTCGCCGTGCTCGCGGGGTGCGCGCCCATCCTGGTGTCGGCCATCTACCGGCTGGCCGGGGGCCTGGAGTACGAGAGCTGGACCGCGGGGCTGCTCGACAACCTCGTGATCACCACGCTGCTGCCGCTGGTCGCACTGATCTTCGGCACCTCGGTCCTGGGCGGCGAGGTGGAGGACGGCACCCTCGTCTACCTGCTGATCCGCCCGGTGGCACGCTGGCAGATCGTGGTCGCCAAGCTGGCGATCGCCGCGGTCGCCACCGCGGTGATCATCGGCGCATCGGCCGTGGTGGCGATCCTGATCTCCCTCCCCGGCGCCGCCGGGCCGGGGACCGCGGCGGCCGCCCTCGCCGGCGTCGCCTGGGGCGCGCTCGTCTACACCTCGATCGCGCTGGCGCTGAGCCTCGTGACGGGACACGCGCTGATCGTCGGGCTCGCCTACGTGTACATCTGGGAGGGCGTGGTCGCCGGCCTGTTCACGGGCACCCGGCTGATCAGCGTCCATCAGTACGTGCTGGGCGTCACGGCCGCCCTCGACCCGACCCAGCCATCGCTGCTGCCGTGGCACCTCGGGCCGGCGACCTCGCTGGAGCTGGGTGCCGTGGTGGCCGCCGGCGCGACGCTGATCGCGATCTGGCGGCTGGCGCACTTCGAGGTCGCGGAACGCGGGTGACGCGGCGCGGCACGACGGTCAGCGACAGGACGCCGTGAGGCCCCCCACCGGGTAGGCGCCGGCGCTCGGGCCCGGTGCCGGCACGGACGTGGTCACCGTGATACTCCCGCCGGCGGGGATCGGCCGGGTCAGGAAGACGGGGTCGTCGGGCAGCAGCACGCCGCCGCGCGACACCTGGCAGGTGGCGGGGCCTTGCTTCGTGCCCCGGTTCGTCACCTGGATGGCGACGCTGGCGCCGCCGTTGGCGAGGATCGCCTGCCCGACCAGCCGGGAATCGAACGGCCCCACGCCGGCGGTCAGGGCCCTGGCGAGGATCGCGAGCAGCAGCACGCCGATCCCGACCCCGGCGAGCATCGTGGCGTGCAGCTGGGTGGCGCTGGGAGCGCCGATGTGGCCCGGATTGTCCAGCTCGCACAGGGACACGCCGAGTGGCGTGGGGCGGCCGCAGCGAACGCATCGGTCGTGCGGCCCGGACGCCAGGGTCGGGTCGAGGGCCGTCGCCGGGAGACGCGGGTCGGGCATGGGCCAAGAGCGTAGCGCGAACCCGGTGCCGGCGCGTCCGGTCGGGCGTCGGACCGCCGCCGGGGCCAGCGGACACGCCGGGCACGACGGGCACAGCGGGTACGATGGTGGGCACACGCACCGAGGATCGGCAGTGCCAGCTTCCGCCCCCGGGACGCTCCAGCAGCCCCACCGCGCGGCGACCGTCACGCTAGAGCACGTCAGCAAACGGTACGGCAGGCGAGCCGACGGCCAGGCCGCGGTCGACGACCTCAGCTTCTCCGTGCCCGCCGGAGCTACCTGCGTGCTCGTGGGCCCGTCCGGGTGCGGCAAGACCACCACCCTCAAGATGGTGAACCGGCTGATCCAGCCCACCGCCGGCCGGATCCTCATCGACGGTGCCGACATAGCAGGGCGGGACACCACCGAGCTGCGCCGCGGCATCGGCTACGTGATCCAGCAGGTCGGGCTGTTCCCGCACCAGACGATCGCGGAGAACGTCTCCGTGGTGCCACGCCTCCTGGGGTGGCCGGCGGGCCGGCGTCGTGAGCGAGCGGACGAGCTGCTGCGGCTGGTGGGTCTCGATCCGGGCCAGTACATGGGGCGGTACCCGTCGGAACTCTCCGGAGGGGAGCGGCAGCGAGTGGGCGTCGCGCGCGCGCTGGCCGCCGACCCGCCGCTGCTGCTGATGGACGAACCGTTCGGTGCCGTCGATCCGATCGTGCGGTCCCGCCTGCAGGATGAGCTGCTACGGCTGCAGCGCGAGCTGGGCAAGACGATCCTGTTCGTCACCCACGACATCGACGAGGCCATCAAGATGGGCGACCTCGTGGCCGTGATGCACCAGGGCGGTACCCTCGCGCAGTTCGCGCCGCCGGCCGAGCTGCTGGCGCACCCCGCCTCCGAGTTCGTGGCGCGGTTCGTGGGCGTGGACCGGGCGCTCAAGCGCCTGACCCTCCGCCGCGTGGGTGAGCTCACCCTGCAGCCGGCTCCGGTCGCCACCGCCGGGGAATTGGCGGGCGCCGTGCGCGCACGGCTGGACGGGCGGCTGCCCCGCTGGCTCCTCCTGGTCGACGACCGGGGCCACCCGGTCGGCTGGATCGATGCAACCCCCCTCCCCGACTCGGCACCGGTGGATGCCGGGCGGCGACCCGCCTCTCGCCACTCCTGGAGCGCGATACGACCCTGCGGGACGCGCTATCGCTCCTGCTCGACGCGGCCGTCCGGTCCGGGATCGTGATCGACGACGCGGGCCGGCCGGTGGGCCTCGTCACGGTCGACTCGATCACCGATCTGCTGCACGACCAGGACGGCGAGGCGACCCCGCGCCCCGCGGGCCGGGACGGCTGAGGCAACGATGCCGAGCGAGCCGCTGGTGCGGTGGCCGTGGGTCACCGCGCACCTCAACGAGATCGGAGCGGCGCTCGGGCAGCACGTGGAGCTGACCGCGATCGCGGTGGTCGCCGGGCTCGCGATCTCGTTCGCGCTGGCCCTTGCCGCGCACCGGTACCGCCGCGCGGAGACGCCGATCACCTGGGCCGCCGGCGTGGTCTACACGATCCCCAGCCTGGCGCTCTTCGTGCTCCTGATCCCGGTCACCGGCCTGTCCACGCTCACCTCGGAGGTCGGCCTGGTCGGGTACACGCTGCTGATCCTGATCCGCAACATCCTGGCCGGCCTGGACGGCGTCCCGGCGGAGGTGCTGGAGGCGGCCGACGGGATGGGCCTGACGCGCCCGCAGCGCCTGCTCCGGGTGGAGCTCCCCATCGCGCTCCCGGTGATCATGGCCGGCATCCGGATCGCCACCGTGACCACGATAGGGCTCGTCACGGTCACGGCCCTGATCGGGCAGGGTGGCCTGGGGCAGCTGATGCTCGCCGGGTTCATCAACCTCTTCCCCACCCAGATCTACGTGGGCGCGATCCTCTCCGTCGCCCTCGCCGTGCTCGCCGACGCCGCGCTGCTGCTCGTCCAGCGCGCCCTCACCCCGTGGACGCGTGTGCACGGCGGCGGGGGCTGACCGATGCAGCTCCTCCTCCAGGTCATTGCCTGGTTCACCGCCCCCGCGCAGTGGCAGGGTGGCGGCGCGATCCCGGTGCGCGTGCTCGAGCACGTCGAGGCCTCCGGCCTGTCGGTGCTCGCGGCGGCGGTCATCGCCATCCCGCTCGGCCTGGTCGTGGGCCACACCGGCCGGGGCGCGTTCATCGTGAGCAGCGTGGCCAACCTGGGGCGTGCCCTCCCGTCGTTCGCGCTCCTCCTCATGCTGATCCCGATCGCCGTGGACCTGCGCCTGGATTTCAGCACGTGGCCCATCCTCGGCGCCATGGTGCTGCTCGCCATCCCCCCCATGATCACCAACGCCCACGCCGGGATGCGCGAGGTCGACCCGGACCTCGTGGAGGCGGCCCGCGGGATGAGCATGAACGGTCCCCAGGTGCTGCTGCGCGTGGAGCTGCCCCTCGCCCTGCCGGTGCTCCTCACCGGCATGCGCCTGGCGGCCGTGCAGGTCGTGGCCACGTACACGCTGGGCGCGGTGGCCGGCGGCGGAGGGCTGGGCCGCTACATCTACGACGGGTTCGCGACGCAGGACACCGCGCAGATGGTGGCCGGGGCCACGCTGGTCGCGCTTCTCGCGATCGTCACCGACGGCGCGTTCGGGCTCCTCGCCCGGGCGACCGCGCCACGCGGAGGGGCCCGGGCGCAGCGGCGCTTC
>DAIDTV010000073.1:4198-7647 GCA_027457005.1 Chloroflexota bacterium | reverse complement strand
CATCTACGGCACGTTCCCCAACATCGTCTTCGCGAAGGCGAGCTCGGGGATCACGACCGCGGCGGACCTGAAGGGCAAGCGGATCGGGACGCCCTGCAAGTGCGGCAGCTCCTGGATCATGCTCCAGGCGCTGCTGAGCTCCGCTCATCTCTCGACCGGGGACGTGCAGGTGGTCGAGTATCCCGACTACAGCCAGGAGGCGGCCGTCTACCGCGGCGCCGTCGACGCCGCCACCGGCTACACGAACAACGAACCGCTGCAGCTGCAGTCGCAGGGCCAGCCGATCACCGAGCTGCACGTGGACCAGGCGGTGCCGCTCCCCGGCCCCGGCCTGATCGCGAGCACCTCCACCATCGCAGCCAAGGGCGCAGCGCTGCGCGCGTTCATCGCCGCGACCCTGCACGCGATGCGCGACATCGCGGCCGACCCGCAGAAGGGCTTGGACGCCTCGGTGAAGGTGGTGCCTGCGCTGGCGTCGCAGGAGGCCCTGCAGATCGCGATCCTGAAGGCGACGATCGCGACGTGGAGCAGCGCGTACACCGACGCGCACGGACTGGGGGCGATCGACCCGGCGGCCTGGCAGGCGTCGCTCACGTTCATGTCGGGGCTCCCGGATCACCCGGTGGCGAAGCCGCTCACGGTGGACCAGCTGATCGACACGAGCCTGCTGCCTGCCGGCTGAGGCGTGGCCTGGCGGGCCGAGGGGACCTGGGCTCGCCGCGCCCGTCAGGGTCGCCGGAGCCCACCAGACCGCGGGGCGCCGTCAGCGTCGGCGGGCCGTCGGGCTCGCCGGAGCCCATGGGACCGCGGCGCCATCAGGGTCGTCGGGCCGTGCCCGCCTGCAGCTCCGCCGCCCGGATCACGTGCCGCACCAGCACCGCGTTGGTGACCGGGCCGACACCTCCCGGAACCGGGGTGATCGCGCCGGCAACACCGTCGGCGCTCGCCGCGTCGACGTCGCCGACGATCCGGCCGTCCACCACGTTGATCCCGACGTCGACGACGATCGCCCCCGGCTTGAGCATGGCCCCGGTGACCAGCCCCGGCCTGCCCGCCGCGACCACCAGCACGTCGGCCTGCCTCGTGAGGCCGGCAAGGTCGCGCGTGCGCGTGTGGCAGATGGTGACGGTGCAGTGGCGCCGGAGCAGCAGCTGGGCGACCGGGCGGCCGACCACGCGACTCCGGCCGATCACCACCGCGTGCAGCCCCTCCAGCGCGCGACCGGACCGTTCGAGGATCTCGATCGCGGCCTGCGCCGTCGCCGGCGCGAACGCCGGGTAGCCAAGCGTCACCAGGCCCGCGTTGAGCGGCGTTACCCCGTCGACGTCCTTCGCCGGCTCGAGCGCGTCCAGGACCGTCCGAAGCGGGACCGAGGGAGGCAGTGGGTGCTGCACGATGATGCCGGCCACGTGAGCGTCCGCATTGAGCGCGGCCAGCTCCCGGCGCACGCGGGCCGGCGACGCCCGTCCCGGCACCCGGACCTCGCGGCCCTCGAGCCCGACACCGGCGCAGGTGCGGAGGATCTGGCGCACGTACACCGCGAAGACAGGGTCGGGGCCGAGCACCAGGACGGCGAGCGCGGGCGCGTACCCGTGCTTCCTGCGGAATGCCTCGACGTCGGCCGTGACCTGCTGGCGAATGTCTGCCGCGATCGCGGTGCCCGAGAGGACCCTGGTCTCGGGCGGGGAAGCCGAACCCGTGACGGTCGGGGGGCCGGACGCCGGGGTCACGTCGGGCGGGCAGAGCCGCGCGCCGCCCGACCCGCGACGCGCGCCCGGCGTACGTGCAGGTGGAGCACGTCCGGCCGGCAAACGTGCGGCCGGCTCATCATTCCGGTTCGGGATCGCGAAGGCGGCCCGCTCCGACCCGCTCGCGCGCCCGCGCGGCGAGTTCCTCGATCGAGGCGAGAAGCGCCATCACCTCGTCGGTCACGCGCCCCGAGAACGCGTCGTCGTCGGCCGAGGGAAGGTTGATCAGGACGTTCGCGGCGGCGCCCCTGCCGGCGGCCTCGACGAGCAGCGCGGCGACCTGGACGTCACTGGCGGCATTCAGGTTGCTCCGGCCGGCCATGGCGTCCACCTCGGCGACCAGGTCGGCGCAGCGCCGCACGACCTCCAGCGGCACCTCCGCGGCCCGGCGGGCGGCGGCGCGGATGGCGGTTGCCCGTACCTCCTGCTGCTCCGCGGTGTCGCGCGGCAGCTTGAGCGCGGCCGCGAACGCAGCGTACGCCTCGGCGTCTCGGTCGGCCAGGTCGAGGAACGCGGCGGAGGCGCCGGACGCGAAGGCGAGGGCGCGCCGATGGGTGGCTTCGTACGGGGCGTACTTCGGCCGGCCGAGTGACAGGCTGGCCACCATCGCGATCAGGCTGGCCGAGAAGCTCGCGGCGATCGCCGATGCGGACCCTCCGCCGGGGACGGGCTCGGGCGACGCGAGCCGTTCCGCGAACTGGGCGATGGTGATGTCGGAGAAGCGCGCCGTGCTCATCGGCGGGATTGTCGCATCCGCGGCGACGGCCTGCGGCGGCGTCGCGACACGGGCCCGGCCGGGGCGGACGACCTGATCGATCACACGTGCGCGATTGCGCAGGACGTGCCCGTTCCTCGGGCATCGGCGCAGTGCGCCGGCCGGCCACCGCAGCCGGGAAGCCGGCGTCTGGACCGCTTGCCGTCAGGCGGCGCGCGCCAGTGCGGCGGTCGGCACGATCACGGCGTCTGACGCGGCAGGGTCCAGCCCCTCAACGATCCAGCGCCGGTCGCGATGCCGGTACACCAGGTCGAGCGTGGCCGTCTCCGTCACGACCTGAAAACGGGTCCGCGGTCCCACGGCCGCGGGGTAGGCCGCGGATTCATCGCGGACGCGCGTCACCGCGAGGACCTGCAGCGCCTCGCGGCCGAGGCGAATGGCGCGCGGGCGGCCGTCGAACCAGTCGCAGCGAACCTGGACCTCCAGTGGGGAGACACGGATCATGGACATCGGTCGGCTCCTTCCGGGGCAGTTCCGTCTCTCCGTTCCCGTGGGCACGTCGGCGGCGAGAGAACATCTGTTCTGTTGGCGACCATGAAACCAGAACGGATGTTCGATGTCAAGGGGTATCGGGATCGACCCCCCGGGCACCCGGCTTCCGATCCGGGTCCCGTTCGAACGGCTCCGGCACCGATCCCTCGAGCAGGCGAGCCCGCGTGACCGCCTTCGGTCCGAACCGGCGCCTGATCTCGTCCACCGCGGCAACCGTTCGACGCTGCCGCTGGTCCCCGGCCTCGCCGAAGAGGGGCAGCTGCGACGGTTCCCCGAAGTTGCTCGCGGCCACGCCCAGCAGGCGCACGCGGGTCCCGCGCAGCAGCGGCCGGGCGAGGTCGAGCGCCGTCCGCCAGATCGGGACCGCCAGGTCGGTCGGATCGGCCAGCGTCCGTTGCCGCGTGTGGGTGGAGAAGTCGCTGGCGCGCCCCTTG
>DAIDTV010000073.1:0-4188 GCA_027457005.1 Chloroflexota bacterium | reverse complement strand
ACCGCGCCGCGACCCCCTCCGACAGCCCGAGCAGGGTTCGCTCGATGACCTCCCGGTCGCCGGTGTCGACGTCGAAGGTGTGTTCGTGGCTGATCGACTTCGCGTCCTGCGGCTCCTCGACCACGGACGGGTCGATCCCGCGCGCCCGCTGTGCCAGCTGCGCGCCGTGCTCCCCGAACCGCCGGCGCAGCGCGTCCGCGGGGATCGCCGCCAGGTCGCCGATGGTCCGCACGCCGAACTCCGCGAGCGCGACCCGAGTCTTCTCGCCCACGCCCCACAGCCGCCCGATCGGGAGCGGCGCCAGGAAGGTCGCCTCCTCGCCCACCGGGACCACCACGAGCCCGTCGGGCTTGCGGAGGTCCGAGGCGACCTTGGCGACCAGCTTGGTGGCCGCCACGCCGACCGATGCGGTCAGCCCGGTCTCGGCGCGGATGGTCGCCTTGATCGTGGCGGCGATGGCGTCGGGCGGGCCGAAGAGCGCCTCCGAGCCGGCCACGTCGAGGAACGCCTCGTCGATCGAGACCTGCTCCACCCGCGGCGTGAAGCGCCGGAGGATCGCCATCACCTGGCGGCTGACCGCGACGTACTTCGCGCCGTCGACCGGCAGGAACACCGCCTCGGGGCAGAGCGCCGCGGCCGTCCGCAGCGGCATCGCGGATCGCACCCCGAACGGTCGCGCCTCGTAGGACGCCGCACTGACCACGCCCCGCCGGTCCGAGCCGCCGCCCCCACCGACGATGACCGGGCGCCCCCGCAGCTCGGGCCGGTCGCGCTGCTCGACCGCCGCGAAGAACGCGTCCAGGTCGACGTGGAGGATGGTGCCCAGCATGCCGCTGGCGGCAGTGTATCGTCTCGCGCGATGGAGGGAACCGGCCAACCGCTCCACCCCTGGCCAACGCCGCACGAGATCGCGATCCGGCTCGACCAGTCTGTTGCCGGGCGCGGGTGGCGCGCCGTGTGGGCGTCCCCGATCGGGTCGGCCGCCGCAGTCGCCCTCGTGTCGGTGGCCGCCTACCTCTTCACGGCCTCGAGCGAGCCGACGGCGCTCGACTACTTCGTGCGCCTGGCCGATGCCTTCCTGCACGGCAACCTGTTCCTGACCGACCACCCCAGCTGGCTCTCCGAGCTGGTGCCCCACGACGGCGTCTATTACGTGCCGTATCCGCCGATGCCGGCGCTCGCGCTGATGCCCTTCGTGGCCGTCTTCGGGCCGGGGTTCCCGCAGCAGGTCGCGAGCTGCCTGTTCGCCGGGGTCGGCGTCGGGCTCGCCTGGGCCATGCTCGGACGGTTCGCGCTCCCACCGTCGGTGCGGGTGCTGCTGACCGCCGTGTTCGGGTTCGGGACCGATCTCTGGTACATCGCGGAGACGGGGACGGCCTGGTACCTGAGCCACAGCGTGGCGATCATGTTCGCGGCCGCGGCCGTGATCCTGGCGCTCGATCGTCGCTGGCCCTGGCTGTGCGGGGTCCTGCTGGGCGCTGCCACGCTGGCCAGGTTGCCGGTCGGGCTGGGGGCGCCGTTCTACCTGGCGATGCTGATCGGCCTCGGGTGGCCCCCGCGGCTCCCGCGATTCGAATGGGCGGGGGCACTGCGCGCGACGATGATGTTCGCGCTCGGCCTCGCTCTTCCGATGGCCCTGTACGCCGCCTACAACGTCGCGCGGTGGGGCACCCCGGTGGATCTCGGCTACACCAGCATCCCGGGCGTGCTCAAGGAGCCCTACTACCAGCAGGGCATCCTGTCGATCACGTACATCCCCCGGCACCTGTACGCGACTTCCTGCGCAGCTGGAACTTCGTGGACCACCCGCCCTGGCTGCAGCCGTCCTGGTGGGGCCTGTCGCTGTTCCTGACCACCCCACTGTTCCTGTGGCTGGCCAGGGCGCGGCTGCGCGACCCGCGGATGGTGTGGGCCGCCATCGGCATCGGGCTGACGCTGATCCCGATCGTCACCCACGGGAACATCGGGTTCACCCAGTTCGGGTATCGCTTCGCGCTCGACTTCCAGCCGCTGCTGTTCGTGGTGCTGGCGCTCGTCTTCCAGCGCGGCATGAGCCGCCTGGCGGTCGTCGCGGCAGTGGCCTCGATCGCGATCAACGCCTACGCGGTCTGGGCCATCGGCACCGGCTTCGTGGCGTTCTGAGCTCGCGGCCGAGCGATCGCGCCTAGCCCTTGGGCTCGACGACCACCGTGACCTCCGGCGTCATGCCGGCGTAGACCTTCACCGCGACCTTGTACGTGCCGAGCGCCTTCAGCGGCTCGTCGAGCTCGATCTTGTGCCGGTCGACCACGATCCCCCGGCGCCCGAGCGCGTCGGATATCTCCTTGGCGGTGATCGAGCCGTACAGCTTGCCGCCCTCGCCCACCTTCACGCCCATCGTCAGGGTCGTGCTGTTGATGCGGTTGGCGGCGACCTCGGCCTCCTCGCGCTCGCGACGGCGCTTCTCCTCGCGGCTCGCGATGTCGTGCTGCCACGCCCGATACGCCCCGCCGGCGGCGGGCACGGCCAGCTTGCGAGGGATCAGGTAGTTCCGGGCGAACCCCTCGGCGACGTCCTTGAGCTCACCGCTCTTGCCGATCTTCTCGACGTCACCGGTCAGGATGACCTTCACGCGTCCTCCATGCTGAGCCAGGCTCGAACGCGCCGGTCCATCCCGGCGTGCCTGGCGAAGGTGCCGGCAGCACGCAGCGCGCCGGGAAGGCGGGCCGCGAGCCGGCGGACTGGGCCGGGAATCAGGCGCCGGACCTGCGCGCGATCGCGATCGAACGCCTCCCGATCGATGTCGAGATCCAGGAGCGTCTCGTCGAGGATCTCGTTGGGCAGGCCGTCGAGGAACGCCTCGAGCGCCAGGATGAGCACCACGACGTCGTCGATGGCGCCCACGATCGGGATTGCCTCCGGGATCAGGTCCAGCGGCGAGGCCACGTATCCGGCCGCCAGCCCCAGGATCGCCTTGCGCGCCAGCGGCACCCGGTCGTCCCTGAGCAGCGCGAGAACGAGGCGGCCGTACGAGGGGGCGCGCGACGCCAGCGGCAGGAACGCCAGGTAGTTGAGCGTGCGCACCAGACCGGAGCGCCGGTTTCGAGAGCGGGCCATCGGGACGAGCAGTATATCCTGCCCGCGGCCCGCCGCCGTCCCTCTTGACAATCGAACAGGCGTTCTGTACCGTGACCGGCACAAGGAGGCGCCCGTGACGAAGCACGACGCGCTGCGCAAGCAACGCATCATCGAGTACATCGCCGCGACCCTGCGCGCCCGTGGGTACCCGCCGTCGGTCCGTGAGATCGCGCGGGCCGTGGACCTCGCCTCCACCTCGGCCGTCCACCATCATCTCGCGGTCCTCGAGCGCGAGGGCTACCTCGAGCGCGGCGCCACGCAGTCGCGGGCCCTGCGCCTCACCCCGCGCGCCGCGCTCACCGTTGGCCTCAGCACCGAGCTCGTGCCCCAGGTCCCGTACGAGACCGGCCACTTCCTGCCCGTCATCGGCGAGATCGCCGCCGGTGGCCCGATCGAGGCGTACCAGGACGCCAGCGAGAGCATCGCGGTGCCGGACATGCTGGCCCCCAGCGGAGACGCGTACGTGCTCCGTGTCCGCGGAGATTCCATGATCGGCGCCCACATCCAGGACGGCGACTTCGTCGTAATCCGCCCCCAGCAGACGGCACGCGACGGGGACATCGTGGTCGCCCAGGTCGAGGAGAACGCGGTCACCCTCAAGCAGTTCTACCGGGAGACCGGTCGCATCCGGCTGCAGCCGGCCAACGAGCGGTACGCCCCGCAGTTCTATGACGAGGTGCACATCCAGGGCAAGCTGATCGGGGTCATCCGCCGGCTGGATTGACGCCGCAGGCGGCACTGGCCCTGCAGCTGTCCACAGCGTCCACACCGTTCGTCCACAACCCGCGCCATTCCGGGGATAGCGGCCGCCCCGACATGGCCGGTTGGGTGATCATCCGCCCGCCCGCGCGACGGACAATCGGCCGCGCCGACCAACCACCGTCCCGGAGCCGCCGTGTCGATCGATCGCCTGCCGCCCCAGTCCATCGAGGCCGAGCAGTCCGTGCTGGGCGCCCTCCTGATCGACCGCGACGCGGTGATCGAGGTGGCGGACGTGCTCCGCCCGGAGGACTTCTACCGGGCCCACCACGGCGAGATCTACGCGGCGGTCATCGAGCTGTACGAGCGCCG
>DAIDTV010000072.1 GCA_027457005.1 Chloroflexota bacterium | reverse complement strand
GGGCTGGTGACGGGGTCACGCCCGGAGCCGGGGTACCGCTCGCGGCCGGGAACGCGCCCGGAGCTGCGCCCCCGGCCGGGATCGCGCCCGGCGTCACGATGATGGCGAGCACCTTGCGCTGCTCGACCGTGGTGGCCTCCTTTGCCAGCTGGGCGTCCACCTCCGCGCCACTGACCGTGATCCCCATCTGTGTCGCCAGCTTCTCCTGGAGCACCCTGTCGATCAGTTCCTGGACCGAGGCGGCCGGGATGTCCGCGATCTGCTGCTTCACGTACTGGAGGTCCTGCTGCGCCGTGGCCTGGTCCAGCTGGCCGGCGGCCTGGGCGCCGGCGATCCGCCGTTCCAGGACCGAGTAGCGGAACGCGTCGACCTTCTGCTGCACGGCCCACTGGTCCCTGCTGATCCCGATCCCGTCGACACCGGCGACGGCCGTGAGGTGATCGGCGTAGTAGGTGGAGCCCGCGATACCGGCGAGCATGAGCACCGCGACGATCGGCAGCGCGATGAATCCGAACCTGACCACGACCTGCTGCCGGCGATCGTCCTGGGCTGGGAGGCGCCGCACAGGGCGCGTGACGGGCCGGGCCCGGAAGGTCATGCGAGAGACGTGCTCCGTGGTCCACTGAATCGCCGGCCGGGCCGTCCCCGCAGGGGTCGTCAGGGGGACTCGACCGCCGGTCGGACGCCGTAGTCTACCCCATCGCCGTCCGAACCCGGGACCAGGCGGGCCGCCAGGGCGAGCAGCGGACGCACCTGGACGTCCCAGCGGTACGTGTCACGGTGCAGGACGAGCGCGCGAGCGCGACGGCCCGCGCGAGCCTCCGGCGGCGCATCGAGCACCTCCCGCAGGGCCCGCGCGAGATCCTCCGGATCGGCCGGATCGGCGATCGCGCCGAGATCGTGCCGCTCCACGATCTCGCGCATCACCGCCAGCTCGCGGCCCACCACCAGTGGAACGCCCGCCGCCAGCGATTCCCAGAACTTGTTGGGCGTGGACAGCCGCTGGTTGAGCGAGTCTCCCGGCACGGCGATCAGGGCCGCGTCGGCCCCGGCCGCCCAGCGCGGAACGTCGTCGGGGTGCACCGGCGGCAGCGTCACGTGCCGGCCGGCGAACCGCGGGTCTGCGTCCAGGGCCCGCATCCGCTCGTACCACGGCCCGAACCCCACGGCCACGAACGCGGCATCCGGCAGGCGCAGTACGGCCTCGCCCGACTCGAGCAGCCCGCGGTCGGCACCGAGGATGCCCAGGAACAGCACCAGGCGGGTCGTGGAAGCTAGCCCCGCGGCACGCCGCAGCTCATCCGGAGGAGGCTCCCGCGGCGGCAGGTAGGGAGGGCAGTTGCGCACCACCGCCGGCTCCTCGGCGAGTGCCCAGCGGCGGCGCAACTCGGCGGCGAGCGCCTCGTTCACCGTCACGATGCCGTCGGCGCGTCCCACCAGCGCGAGCTCGCGGCGCTCGTAGAGGCGCTTCAGGGGCCGGGGCATGCTCGCGTAGGCGTTGCCCTCCAGGAACAGGTCGATGACGTCGTACACGACGCGGCCGGCTCAGCGCTCCCCGCCGACACCCGCGCGGGCGTCGTCCGCCAGCCGTTCGGCGGCAACCAGCGCCGCGACCCCGCAGGCGTGGTACAGGTCGGCCGGCGGCAGGGCGCCCCGCAGCCCCTCGGTCCACGCACGCGCGGGCAGCGGCCAGCGCAGCACGCCCAGGGCGCGGCGCGGGGTCGGAGTGCGGGCGCCGCGAAGCAGCCGCAGGCCCGGGAGGCGGGCGAGGAGCCGGCCGCCGGCACCGACCGCGGCGTCGCCGCGCGCCACCAGGGACGCAGGGAGGCCGCGCGCGGGCTCGACGAAGCCGGCCAGCGACCCGGCAGGCGCGACCCGGACGCTGCGGATCGCGCCGTCCCGTTCCTCGGCGGGCAGGTCCGATCGCGCCGCACCGGCGATCAGGACCTCCCAGCCCTCGGCGTCGAGGGAGCGGGCGATGCGTAGGGCGCGCGAATACGGGGCCACCGGGTTGTGCACGAGCACGATCGCACGAGGGGACCTGGCCACGATGGCGAGTGTAGGCGTCCCGACCACACGAGGGCCCGCGGGGCCACGCTCGATTCCCGGCGGGTCGAAGAGATCAGGGGACCCGAGCTGCCGTGGCCCTGATCAGTCCGGTGCGGGATCGGGCACGTCGGCGAGCGCGACGACGATCTCCCACAGCCGCTCCCGATCGGCCGCGGAGAGGCGCGTGGCGGGGACCCGGTCGAAGGGGCGGGGCCGCCGATCCAGGAAGAGCCGGCCGCTGGACCTCCCGGCCTCCGGAGCCGTGGCCAGCCAGGTGATCGTGTCCGCGCCCTGGGCGGGCGTCCGAAGCAGGGGCCGCATGAGCCGGTAGAACCCGGGAAGCGATTCGGCAAGGCCGGGCGTGTCCGCCCAGCCGGGATGCATCGCGTTACAGGTGACGCCGCTGCCCGCGAGCCTCCGCGCCCACTCCCGCATGAGCGCGACCTGGATGCGCTTGGCCATCGCGTAGGCGCGCGGCCCGGAGAACGGGCGCGACGTCCACTGCAGATCGTCGAAGTCGACCGCCTGCGTGTACATGCCGCCCGAGGTCACGCTGATGACGCGGCCTCCGCCGTTCCCCCGCAGCAGCGGCAGCAGGCCCGCCAGGAGCGCGAAGGGCCCCACGACCATCGTGGCCAGCGCCAGTTCGATGCCGTCGGGGCTCTGCAGGCGATCGGCGGGCATGACGCCGGCATTGTCGACGAGCACGTCCAGCCTCGGCTCCTGCTCCCGGATCGACCGGACCGCCGCCGCGACGGACTCGAGGGATGCCATGTCCGCGACGAGGACCGGGAACCGGTCGTCGCCCTGCACCGCTGCGAGCTCGTCATGAACGGCACGGAGCCGCTCCTCGCTGCGGCCGACCAGCAGAACCCTCGCCCCGGCGGCGGCCAGCGAGCGGGCGGCGGCACGGCCGAGGCCCGAGGTCGGCCCCGTGATGGCAACGGTCCGGCCGCGCAGCGCATCGCGCCCCGGGTCCTCCCAGTCGAACAGCCGACGCCTGATGGCGTATCCGGGCGCGGCAAAGCTCCCCACGACCGACAGCTCGAGCGCCGCGTCCACCACGAGGCGAGGGCCCATCTCGATCTCCTACATCTGCCGGGCGGCCAGCGCCCGAATGGGGGACGAGCCGCGCGTCGCGTGGCCGGCGGGAACAGGAGCACGAGAATGCCCAGGCTGCGCAGGCAGATCGAGACGCCGCTCGCGATCGGCGACACCTTCACCTTCATCGCCAACTTCGACAACGCCATGCACTGGGATCCCGGCGTGGCATCGTCCCGGCGCCTTGATCCCGGGCCGCTGCGGGTGGGTGCCCGCTACGCCCTGGGCATCCGGATGCGCGGACGCGTGACCCCCATGGAGTACCGCGTGTCCGCCCTCGAACCGCCGTACCGCGTCGTGCTCGTCGGAGAAGGATCCGGCGTCTCGGCGGTTGACGACATCCGGTTCGAGCCAAGCGGGACCGGGACACGGGTCGACTACACGGCGGACATTCGCCTGACCGGCCTCGCCCGCCTTGCCCAGCCGTTCCTCGGCGGCGCGTTCGAGAAGATCGCGCGGGACGCGCTCGAGGGCATGCGGCGGGCGCTCGACGCCCGCGCGGGAGCGGTGGGCGCCGCATCCGTTGGAGCGGTGCCGGCCGGTGCGGCTTCGACGCCTGCCGGCTCCGGGGGCGATCGACATGCCCGTGCCTGAGATGCTCACGTCGACTGTTCGCATCCGCCCTGCGCGCGGATCTGCCGCCACCGGTCGCGGGCTCGACGACGCACGGGCCGCGGCGGATCGCCTGCACGTCGCCGTCGTCGGCTCGGGCGTCAGCGGGCTGACCGCGGCGTACGAGCTCGCGAAGACCCACAGCGTGCGCCTGTTCGAGCAGGACGCGGAGGTGGGCGGCCACGTCAGGACCATCCCGGTGGACGACCGCGGACGAACGGTCCCGGTCGACACCGGCTTCATCGTGTACAACGAGCGCACGTACCCCCGGTTCACCGCCATGCTGGCCGAACTCGGTGTCGCCACGCGGCCCACCGAGATGTCCCTGAGCTCGACCTGCCGGGCGTGTGGCGTGGAGTTCGGCACGCGGGGCGCCCGGGGCGTCTTCGCCGGCACGAACATCGTGCGGCCGTCGCAGTGGAGCCTCGTCGCCGACCTCCTGCGCTTCCACGGCGATGCACGCCGGACGATCGACCGCGGGTCTGCCGGACGAGCCACCCTCGGCGAGTACCTGGACGACCGGGGCTTCGGCGAGGACTTCGGACGCCACTTCCTGGTCCCGCTCGTGTCCGCCGTCTGGTCCACGGCGCCCGAACGGATCCTCGACTTCCCGGTGGATTACCTGCTCCACTTCCTCGACAACCACGGCCTCATCGGCCTGCGGAACGGCATCCAGTGGCGCACGCTGGTCGGCGGGTCGATGCAGTACGTGCGGCGCATCGTCGACTTGCTCCCGGCGGGGAGCGTCCGTTCGGGGAGCGCGGTCGGGAGCATCGCCCGCGGAGCGCATGGAGCCACGGTCACCACCGCGGACGGGTACCAGGAGCGCTTCGACGCCGTCGTCATCGCGACCCACGCCGACCAGGCTCTGGCGCTCCTGGCCGATGCCGACGAGCGGGAGCGGGCGGCTCTCGGCATGTTCGAGTACACCAGCAACCGGGTGGTCCTCCACACGGACGAGCGGCTGCTTCCACGGCGGAGGGCCGCGCGCGGGTCCTGGAACGTCCACGCGGACGACTGCCGTCGCCCCGGCGCATCCCTCTCGATGACCTACGACATGAACCGGCTCCAGGGGCTCGACACGGTCCGCCGCTACGCGGTGTCCGTGAACCCGGGCGACCGCATCCGGCCCGACCGCGTGATCCTCGAGCAGACCATGAGCCACCCCCTTTACACGTTCCGGACGCTGGACGCGCAGGCCGCGCTTCGGGCACTGCAGGGACACCGGGGGACGTGGTACGCGGGTGCCCACCTCGGGTACGGCTTCCACGAGGATGGCTGCCGCTCCGGATACGAGGCGGCCGAGCAGCTGGTTGCGGCGAGCGAAGAGGCGGCGGCGTGAACTCCCACCTGCTCGAGGGCAAGGTGCGCCACCGGCGGTCGAGTCCCGTGGTCTACGAGCTCGAACACGACGTGTACTACTTCGCCCTCGACCTCGGCGAGCTCGACGAGGTCGCGTCGCGCCTGCGCCTCGTCAGCCGGAACCGGCGCAACGTCTACTCCTTCCGGGACTCGGACCACCTGCTGCCACCGGCGGGGGACGTGCGCGCAGCCGTCCGGGAGCATCTCCGGGCCGAGGGGTTCGACCCCGACGGATGGCGCGTGACGCTCGTGACCAACGTTCGCGTCCTGGGCTACGTGTTCAACCCGGCCAGCTTCTACCTCTGCCGCAACCGCGCCGGCGAGCTCGAGGTGGTGATCGTGGAGGTCCACAACACGTACCACGAACGGCACCTCTACACGCTGCGGCCCCAGGTCACCCCGGCTGCCCACGTGGCGGCGATGGACAAGGCGTTCTACGTGTCACCCTTCATCGACATGGGTGCCCGCTACACCGTCCGCGTCCAGGATCGCCCCGATGACCTCCGGATCGTCATCGACGAGAGCGAGCAGGGAGCGCCGCTGCTCCAGGCCAGCCTCGTCCTCCGTCGCCTGCGACTCGACGACCGCGCGCTCGTGCGGCTGTTCCTGCGCTACCCCATGGTGACGCACAGGACGACGGGCCTGATCCACTGGCACGCGCTGCGGCTCTGGCTGCGCGGCATACGCTTCCACCGGCACAGCGAGGTCACCCGATGACGACCCCCTCCACATCGCTGCCCGCGCTACCAGCGCCCGACCGGATCCTCGAGCAGGTCGCGCGCCGGATCGGGCTGGCGGCAGCTCGCCGGATCCGGGTGGGTTGCCTCACGGTCGTCATGCCGGACGGCTCCCGGCACGTGTTCGGCGACCGAGCCTCCGGGCGGCGCGGCGAGATCCGCATCCACGACGCGGCCGCCCTCGTCCACATGCTGCTGCACGGGGAGACCGGTGGCGGCGAGGCGTACATGGACGGGGGCTGGAGCAGCCCCGACCTGCCTGCCCTGCTGGAGCTTGCCGCGCTCAATCGCGAGGCGCTGTCGCTCTCGGCGGGCTGGTGGCGCGTTCCGGCGCAACTGCAGCGGACGCTGGCGCACCGTGCGCGCCGGAACACCCCCGGTGGGAGCCGGCGCAACATCGCCGCCCACTACGACCTGGGCAACGACTTCTACCGTCTCTTCCTTGACGAGACACTGACCTACTCCTGCGCGGTGTTCGAGTCGCCGGACCAGTCGCTCGCCGAGGCACAGCGGAACAAGTACCGGCTCCTCGCGCAGGGGGCCGGTCTGGCCCCGGGCACACGGCTGCTCGAGATAGGTTCCGGCTGGGGCGGCTTCGCCCTGTACGCGGCCGGCGAGCTGGGCTGCCAGGTCACCACCATCACCATCTCCCGGGAGCAGCTCGAACTCGCCCGCGAGCGGGTCCGGGAAGCGGGCCTCCAGGACCTCGTGGACGTGCAGTTCCGCGACTACCGCGAGATCAGTGGCACGTATGACGCGATCGTGTCGATCGAGATGCTGGAGGCCGTCGGGGCGGAGTACTACCCGACGTTCTTCCGGGTCTGCGACGAGGCGCTGGTGCCCGGTGGCCGCCTCAGCCTGCAGACGATCGCGATGCGCCACGACGCCTACGAGTCGCAGCGCCGCGGCGCGAACTGGATCCAGCAGTACATCTTCCCCGGCGGCCTGCTGCCGTCGCTGACCGCGATCGAGCGGGCGACCGCCGGCACGCACCTGCTGTTCCACGGTGTCCGGGACATCGCCGAGAACTACGTGCTGACCCTGCGCGCCTGGAGGACCCGCTTCCTCGAGAACGCGGACCGGGTGCGCGCCCTCGGCTTCGACGAGCGATTCATCCGGATGTGGGAGTACTACCTGTCCATCAGCGAGGCCGGCTTCGCGACCGGCCTGTCGCAGGACTACCAGATCGTCCTGGAAAAGCGGCGCGGCATCGCGGTCTGACCCGGGCGGCGGCCGCGTCCAGGGCCCAAGCGGAAGAACGCACGCCGGGTCCGGCGTCGGGACCTGGCGCCCGCGGGCGCTCCGCGTCAGGACCCAGTGCGCACCTCCCGTGCCGACTTGAGCGCGCCCAGGAACCGCTCTATTCGCTGGGCGCCGCGCGCGCCGCGCAGCCTCAGCAGCGCGTTCCGGATCCGCGTCCTGGCCGTGCCGAGCGGGATCCCCTCTCGTTCGGCCACCTCCATGTGTTCACCGTGCGATCCGGCCGCGAGACCAATCCGCGCCCCGGGTCCGCCCGAACAGTGGGCGTCGGGAACCCGACGGGCCGGCAGCCCCCGGCCGCCCACGACAACGAGGAGTATCGCGCGACCATGAACCACCGCATCTCCGTTCTTGCCGCCCTGGCCGTGGCCGGGGCCATCTTCCTGGGGTCGGTCGGCGGCGCCCCCGCCCCCGACAGCGCCAGGCTCCGCGTCCTGCACGCCTCACCCGACGCGCCCAAGGTGGACGTCTACGTCGACGGCAGCAAGGCACTGAGCAACGTCCCGTTCGGCGCCATCTCGGGGTACCTGACCGTCCCGGCGGGCCCGCACCACCTGCAGGTCTTTGCCGCGGGCACCACGACCGGGGCCGTGATCGACGCCAACGTCACCCTCGACGCCGGCAAGTCCTACAC
>DAIDTV010000071.1 GCA_027457005.1 Chloroflexota bacterium | reverse complement strand
CCAGCCCGGCGTGCGGGTGTGCCTGGCGGTGGGCAGCCGCGGCATCGACCGCATCGACCGGGTGGTTGCCGCCACCGTGGAACGGGTGCGCGAGGCCGGCGCCGAGGTGTTCATCGTGCCGGCCATGGGCAGCCACGGCGGCGCGACCGCGGAGGGCCAGCTCGAGGTGCTCGCCTCCTGCGGCATCACGCCCGAGGCGGCGGGGTGCGAGATCCGCTCGGACATGGCGACGGTCGAGCTCGGCGAGGTCCGCCCGGGCGTCCCGGTCTTCCTCGACCGCCACGCCCACGACGAGGCCGACCTGATCGTGCCGATCAACCGGGTCAAGCCCCACACCGACTTCACCGGCGAGATCGAGAGCGGCCTCTCCAAGATGATCGCGATCGGCCTCGGCAAGCAGAGGGGCGCCGACACGTTCCACCGCCAGGGGTTCGCCACCTTCCACGAGCTGATCCCGGCGGTCGCGGCGTTCACCCTGGCCCACGCTCCCATCCCCTTCGGCCTGGCCCTGGTGGAGAACGGCCACGCCCGCCTGGTCCACGTGGAGGCGGTGCCGGCCGCGCGGATCCTCTCGCGCGAACGGGAGCTGCTGGTGCTGGCCCGCGAGGCCATGGCCCGCCTTCCCCTCGCCGCCATCGACGTGCTCGTGCTCGACTTCATCGGCAAGGACATCAGCGGCCTGGGGATGGATTCCAACGTGGTCGGCCGCTACTACACCGGGCCGACCGGGGTGCCGCCGGCGATCCAGCGCATCGTGGTGCGGGACCTGACCCCGGAGACCGAGGGGAACGCGGTGGGCATCGGCATGGCGGACGTGGTGCTGCGCCGGGCGGTCGGCCGGATGGACGCCCGCAAGACCTACGTGAACTGCATCACCGCCAAGACCCCCGAGGGCGCCCGGGTCGCGCTCACGGTCGACACCGATCGCGAGGCGATGGCGGTGGCGCTGGCCTGCTGCCTGCGGGTTGCCCCACCGGACGCGACGATCGTGCGCGTCCGCGACACGAAGCATCTCGAGCAGTTCTACGTGAGTGCCCCGGCCCTCCCCGAGGTCCTGGCGGGTGGCCGGTGCGAGCTGCTCGAGCCGCCCCACCCGATCCGCTTCGACGCGGCGGGCATGTTCGCCGACGGCGGCCTGTAGGCGGCGTACCGGGTGGCGCGCCGGGCCGCGAGCGAAGTCGACGGGCGGCCCGTCCCGGACCGGCGGCGCGCGCTCGAGGCACTCCTGGGGGAACGGGTCGTGGATCTCCGGGACGTCACGCCGGCCTGGGAGACCGGGACCCAAACCGGCATCGCGACGCTGCGGCGCGGCGACCGCGTGGTGGCCCAGTGGCCGCGCGATCGGCGTGGCCTGTCGCGACGTCTTCGGCTGGCGCGGGTGCTCCCCGCGGTCGCGCCGTGGATCCCCGTGACCGAGGTGCTCGGCGGAGACGCCGGCGCCCCGGACCCGGTCCTCGTCACCCGCTTCGTCCCCGGCGAGTCCGGGCGGGAGTGGTTGAGCAACGACGACGGGGCGGCGCTGCTGGGCCGGCGCATGGGCGTGCTGGCGGCCGGCCTCCGTCGGGTGCCCACGCGCGGCCTGCGGCTCTCGACCCTGTGGGGCGATCCCGAGCGACTGGCTGCGGCGGCGCACCGGTGGCTGGCGGACGGCGGGGCGACCCTCGGTGCTGCCGGCGCAGCGGCCATGGAGCGCCTGCTCGTCCGCGTGCCGGCCGAGCTGGGTGACGCGCCGCCGGTCTTCGCGCACGGCGACTTCGCGCCCGTGAACGTGCTGGTCCGCGATGGCGCGGTCGTCGCCCTGCTCGATTTCGAGCGGGCCCGGATCGCTCACCCGCTGTTCGACGCGGCCTGGTGGCGCTGCATCGTGCGCCATCACCACCCCGACCGCTGGGAGGCGGCCGGTCCGGCGTTCCTCCGGGCCGCCGGACTGGGCCTCGATGCGGGAACCGTGGCGCGCCTGGATCTCCTGGCCGCCCTGCAACTGATGGAGCAGCTTCACGAGACGCCCAGGAGGCAGGTCGCGACCCGGGCCGGGTGGGCGGCACGGCTCGCCGCGGAACTCGGCCGCCAGCCGCGCGCCGGCACGGACCCGCTGGGGCGCGGGCGGCAGCCGCGCGCCGGGGCGGACCCGCTGGGGATCGGCCCCCAGCCGCGCGCCCGAGGCTGACCCGCCGCAGCGCCGGCGGCCTCGAGACAGACTTCGAGGCGCGCCCGTCCGGGGCGTTCCATGACGGAATCCTCTGGCGGCGCGGCGGAGGATGCGCCAGTATTCGTGCCGGCCAACGTTCGCTGGAGTCGCCGGGAGGCTGGCTGGGATGTCGCTCGCCGAAGGTCGTGCCGCGTCTGCCGTGCGGCGCACGTGGCGCGAGGAGCAGCACGAGATCGCCCAGGTCGTCGCACGCATGATGCAGGCCGCCGATGGAGCAGGCGACGTCCTGGCCGCGCTCGGCGGCGGAAGCGCCCGGGGCCTGCTGGACGCGATCGAGCAGCACGTCCTCCCGTACCTCGACTGGGAAGAGGCGCTCTGCCATCCGGTGATCGACCGCGTGGCCGGCAGCCCGCTGGCCAGCCGCCTTCTGCGCCGGCAGCTGAAGCAGGTCCGCGGCCGGATCCAGCGGGTCGAGGCGGACTGGAGCGTGCGGCGGCGCGCGCCGACCCGGCGGGAGCTTCGCGACGTGCGGGCGCATCTGCGCGACCTGGCGGCCGCGCTGCGTGCGCACCTTGAGCAGCAGGACCGGATCCTGGCACCCATGCTCGGGCTCGCGAGTGCCTGATCTCGGGCCGGCGTGCTGGGTTGCGTGCCGGTGCCGATGATCCGTTCCGACCCGAAGGTCCGTGCGTTCCATGCCCGGCTGCTCGCGACGCCGTGCTGCGCGGCGCTCGTGGAACACGATCGGCTGGCCGCCGCGCTCTCCAGCCCGGTGGGCATCGTGTTCGTGCTTCGCGCCGACGGGCTCCAGCTGCGGCCACTGGTGACCAGGGTGCACGACGCGGGGAAGCTCGTCGCCGTCCACCTGGACCTCATCGACGGCGTCCGACCCGACCGGGCGGGCGTGCGGTGGCTCGGCCACGCCGGGGCAGACGCGGTGATCAGCTCGCACGGCCAGCTCATGCCGGCGATCCGTCACGAGGGGATGGTGGCCATCCACCGGCTGCTGCTGGTGCGCCGCGGGCTCCTCGACGCGGCGCTTGCCGCCACCTCGAGGTCGGGGGCGGACATCGTGGAGGTGCTGCCCGGCGTCATCCTTCCCGAGGTCAGGGCGCTCATGCCGTCGCTCGACGTCCCGTTGCTCGCCGGCGGGTTCATCCGGAACGAGGCGCAGGCGCGTGCCGCGCTCGCGGCCGGTGCCGTCGGGGTGACCACCAGCGCCGAGAACCTCTGGGCGGTGGACCTGAGGTGAGCCGGTCATGCGACTCCTGACGCCGGTCTTCGTGGCCTCCAACGGGCACGAGGTGCTCGTCCCGCCCCCCGGGTTCGAGTCCGGCGTCCTGCTGCGCGATCTCGACCTGATGGCGCTGATCGCCGCCGCGGGCAGGGCATCGACGACGCTGGCGGTCGACCTCGACAGCGTCGAGGGGCTCAACGCCGACGCGGCCGCCGCCCGGTTCCTGGCCGTGGAGCTGGGGGTGGATGTGGTGATCACGCGCCGCCCGGCCGTGGCGAGTCGCGTGGCGGCCCTGGGTCGGACCGCGCTCCTCCACGTCTTCGCGTTCGACTCCACGGGGCTGGCCCGGTCGCTCGAAGGTCACCCCCGCGAGCCGGGCATCGGAACGGTGCTCTCGCCCGGACCCGTGCTGGACCATCTTCCGCCCGCCGAGGTGGAGCGGCTGCCCCGGCCCCTGGTTGCGTACGGCTTCGTCGAGACCGCGGAGCAGGCGTGGGCCCTGCTGCGGTGTGCCGACAGCGTGGTGGTTCGCCCGGGATGTGCGCTGGAGATGGCCCGGGAGGGCACACCGGGCTGGTACGCCCTTGACAAGCGCGGTGGCGGCGACTAGAAAACGTTCAGCCCAAGCTCCGGGACCATGACTCGGACAGGTCCCGCCCCGGCGTTGTGTCGGGGCGGGTTTTGTTTTCCGCCGAGCCGGGTCGCAACCGGAGGAGGCCCTTCTCCATGGTCCTGAGGATCGACCAGCCACCGCCGGGATTTCCCGTGGCGGCGCCCGCAGAGTCGCCGGGTCCGGCCGGGGTTGCGGGGCCGGCGCGAACCGCCGGGGGCGGGCAGCCCGCGCAGATCCCGGACGCCGGCGTTCCCCCGAAGACGCTGCGCTCGATCCTCGCCGCCGCAGCGGCGCACGAGCTCCGCTCCACGCTCGCCCTCGTGAGCGGGTACAGCCAGAGCCTGCAGCACCTGGCGCTGGACGCGGCCACCCGCCGCCAGTACCTCGAGCGGATCATCTCCGCCGCCACCACGCTGACAGAGTGCGCCGACGAGCTCGTAGGCCTGGCGGACGACGAGCGCCCCGCCCTGCAGCGCGAACCCATCGCCATCTCCTGGCTGATCGAGCACGCGGCGCGCGAGCTGGCGGCGGGCGACAGCGGCGAGGTCACGTGCGATGTCGCCGCGGGTCTTCCGCTCGTCGAGGTGGATGCCGCGTGGGTGCTCCACGTGATCAGGAACCTGGTGACGAATGCCCGCCGGCATGGCGGGGGCTCGACCGGGGTGACCATCCGCGCGCGCGGTGCCGGCGACAGCGTGATCGTGAGCGTCCAGGACGAGGGCCCCGGCGTCGATCCCGAGGACCGCCCCCACGTCTTCGAGCCGTTCTACCGCGGCGCCCGCGCCCGTACCGCCGGCGTCCCCGGATCAGGCGTCGGCCTCTACGTGTGCCGCCGCCTGGTGGAGGCCCACGGCGGCGAGATCTGGTTCGACCCGGCCCCGAGCGGCACGTCGATCTCCTTCAGCCTGCCGGTGTGGCATGCGTCCGACGCGGAGCACCCGGCGCCGATCGCGGAGGACGACCCGCTCGCGCTCGGCTGACGAGCCGTTCGCCCCCCTCACGACGGTCCGGCGCGATCCTTGCCATAATCCGCCGGACAGCATGTCTGTCTCCCCCTCCGCCACTCCGCAGCTCGGGGTCCAGATGACGGACGCTCCTCGATCGTGATGCACGGCGACACACCCGGCGCGGCACGCGCCGATTCGATCGGCGCGACCGCCGGGGCCGGCACGACCGCCGGGGCCGGCACGACCGCCGGAGAGACGTTGCCGGCCGGCCAGGCACCCGTGCACACCCTCGGCAGGCGCAACGAGCGGCTGCTCATGACGCTCGTGGTGATCTACAGCGCGCTGGTCGTGCTCCTCATGTTCCTGCGCGGCATCGAGATCACGCCCGACGTGATGGCCGTGGCCTTCGGGCTCGGCGCCGTGCTGCTGGGCCGGGGCCGGCTCTTCCTCCGCGACTGGCTGCCGTTCGTCGCGCTCTTTCTGGCCTACGAGCTGATGCGGGGGCTGGCCGACAACGTCGGGCTGCCGGTTCACATCACCGACATGGTGACGGCCGAGCGGCTGGTGGCCCTGGGGCATATCCCGTCCCAGCTCCTGCAGGACGCCTTCCATCCCGCGACCGGGGTGGACATCGTGGCGGAGATCGCCACGGTGGTCTACATGCTGCACTTCGCGCTGCCGCTCGTGACCGGCTTCATCCTGTGGGTGTGGCGGCGCGCGCACTACTACGACTTCGTGGCGGCCCTGATCCTGCTCAGCCTCTGGGGCTTCGTGACGTTCGTGCTGATCCCCACGGCTCCGCCGTGGTACGCGGCGCAGGTGGGTGCGCTCAACAGCCCGAACGGTCAAGCGGCCATCTCCTACCTCAAGCCAGGCGCCTTCGACACCCTCGCCAACTTCTTCGGATTCAAGGCCGACTACATCTACACGTACGCGTTCTACGACGTGAACCCGAACGGGTTCGCCGCGTGGCCGTCCCTGCACGTGGCGTATCCGTTCCTCTCGTTCCTGGTCCTGCGCCGGGCGTTCGGCAGGATCGGCTGGATCGGGTTCGCCTATACGCTGCTGGTCGCCTTCTCGGTCATGTACACCGGAGATCACTGGCTGATCGACTGCATCGGAGGCGTGGCCTACGCCTACGTCTCGTACTACGTGATCGTTCGGGCGCCGGCGGTGCAGCGGCGCCTGGCGCGCCTGCGCGACGACACGCTGGGGGTGGGCAGCATGGGTGGCGTCCGGGAGTGGGTCACCACCTTCCCGTCCACCGTCTCGTGGCCGCGACTCGTGCTCGGGGCCGTCATCGCGGCGGTGGGCGTGGAGGGCGTGCAGACGATGGAGCGTGCCAGGGACACGGCAACCTGGCTGTATCTCGTGCCGTGGGCCGTGCTCGTGGTGGGCGTGTGGCTCGTCGCCGTCGCCGTGATCAGGCGAGGGCGAACCGCGCCGTGAGCGCGCCCGGGCGGATCGAATCGGCCCGTGCCCGCGCGGCGACGGAGCGCGCCCGGCAGGGGCTCCCGGCCCTCGCCGAGGCCTCGCTTGCCGTGATCGGTGGGTCGGGGCTCTACGAGATCGAGGGCCTGAGCGACGTGGTCGAGGTGCGCCCCCAGACGCCCTACGGCCCGCCGTCCGATGCCCTGGTGGTGGGGTCGCTCGGCCCGACCCGCGTCGCGTTCCTGCCGCGACATGGACGGGGCCACCGGCTCACTCCGTCGGAGGTGCCCTACCGGGCCAACATCTACGCGCTCAAGCTGCTCGGCGCGGGATCCGTGGTGGCCGTCTCCGCCTGCGGCTCCATGCGCGACGAGATCCGGCCCCGGGACGTGGTCGTGCCGGACCAGTTCATCGACCGCACGAAGGACCGTGCCGCCACCCTCTACGGCGGTGGCGTGGTGGTGCACGTCGCGTTCGCCGACCCGTTCTGCCCGGTCCTGTCGGCGCGCCTCGCCGATGAGGCCGGGGCGGTGTTCCGGGACGCGGATGCGGCCGTAGCCGGGACCGCGGCGGCGCGCCGGGTCCACCGGGGCGGCACGTACGTCGCGATGGAGGGGCCCCAGTTCTCGACCCGGGCCGAGTCGCACCTGTACCGCAGCTGGGGCGCCAGCGTGATCGGCATGACCGGGCTGCCGGAGGCCAAGCTCGCACGCGAGGCCGAGCTGTGCTACGGAATGCTCGCGTATGCCACCGACTACGACTGCTGGCACGAGGGCGAGGAGGCGGTGACCGTCGCCCAGGTGGTGGCGAACCTGGGAGCCAACGTCGCGTCGGCCAGGGCCATCCTGCGCCGGATCGCGACCACCGGCGCGCCCGGCCGCGACCACTGCGCCTGCGCCTCGGCGCTGTCGGGCGCGATCCAGACCGATCCCGCGGCGGTCGACCGGGAGCGGGTGCGCCAGCTCGCGCTCCTGCTCGGCGGAGAGCTGCCGGCGGGCTGATGCGCCGACGGGGTCTCGAGCGGGGGGCCGGTCCATGAGCGAGGCGCCTGCGCCGCGCCGGCCGTCCCGTGGCGTGGCCCGCCCCTCTCCGTTGATCTCCCCCGAGGCGCTGCTGGCCCGCCTGGGCGACCCCGACCTGCGGATCGTCGACGCGCGCTGGTACCTGGGACGGCCCGGTGCGGGCCGCGCGGCGTACGACGCGGGACACCTGCCGGGTGCCCTCCACCTGGCCCTCGACGAGGACCTCAGCGCGCGGCAGGGCCCCGGGCGCCACCCCCTGCCGCCCGACGCGCTCGCCCAGCGCTTCCACGAGCTCGGCGCGGACGGGGAGCGGCCGGTGGTGACGTACTGCGGCAGCGGCACGTCCGCCCTGCACCACGCGCTGGCCATGCGGCTGGCCGGCCTGCCCGACCCGATCCTGTACGTGGGGTCGTGGAGCGACTGGAGCCTGGCGGGATACCCCGTCGCGCCGGGGCCCGAGCCGGGTCCG
>DAIDTV010000070.1 GCA_027457005.1 Chloroflexota bacterium | reverse complement strand
GCACCGAGAGCATGTAGATCACGAACGGCTCGCGCTTGGCGCGATTGAGCGCCTCCCGCCGCGTCCGGTCCACCAGCGAGAGCAGGTAGCCGGCCGATTCGATCGAGGCGGGGTCGCGCCCGGCCTCCAAAGCCGACGCCCGCAGCCGGTCGATGATCCCGCGCAGGGAGGGGATCGACTCGGCGGGCCGCGCCAGGTAGCCGTCGGCCTTCCGTCCGGCCAGCGCGACGAGCTCCTTCCGGTACGCGGCGATCACCAGCGGGATCCGGTGCGGCGGTTCGAACATGGGCTGGATGGGCGGCAGCCCCGGCGTGGCCGACGGAAGTCGCTCGCCCGCCCACAGCGCCCGGACCTGGTCCATGGCCGTGCTCACCCGGTCGACCGCCTCGTCGAGCGCGTAGGGGATGCCCATCTGGCGGAGTCGCAGCGGCAGCCCGGTGCCGATCCCCATGACGATCCGCCCGGGCGCCATCTCGTCGAGCGCGGAGCCCGTCATGGCGAGGACCACCGGGTGGCGCGTGTACGGGTTGACGGCGCCGAGCGCGATCCGGAAGCCGTCGGGCGTCTCGTCGGCGCCGAGCTCGGAGGCGATCGCGCTCACGAAGGTGACCGCGTCGCGCTCGAAGTAGCTGTCGTGGACCCACACGGAGTCGAGTCCGGCTGCCCGGGCCTGCGCGCTCCACGAGACGACCTCGTCCACCTCGCCGCGGGCAGCGAGCCCGAGGCCGACCGGACGCGCGAGACGATCCATCACCCGTTCCTTCGATCGGAGGCGCGGGCCGGATGCCCGCGGGCTGCATGGTACTGCGCGGGCGCTGCCGGTCCCGGTTTGGTGGCGGGTGATAGGGTGCGCGGTGTGAATGGAGTCGCGGCGCGCCACAGCCGCGCGGTTCTCGTGGCGCTCGCACTTGCGTTGCTGGTCCGCGCGTTCATCGGGCTGGCCGATACCGTGGCCATCGCCCGCAGCGGCGTGATGGCCATCCCGCTGCCCGAGTCGATCGCCGTGGCGCCGCCGTCCACGCTCTGGTCCGCCCTGTTCGCGCTGCTCGCCCTGGGCGGCGGGCTCGGCGTGCCGGGCCGCACGCTCCTCGGGTGGATGCTCGGGGTCGTGGCCTGCGTCGCCTACATCATCTCGGGGATCGCCGACCTCGGGATGCTGCGCCCGGGCGCGCCGCTGGGCGACCTGGGCTTCTGGATCTTCTTCACGGCGAACCTGGTGGTCCCGGCCCTGGTCCTCACCGGGCTCCTCGCCGCACGCGCCTGGTTCATGCCGGCGCCCGTGGCACCGCCCCGGCTGGCCGGTCGCTGGCCACGATCGAGGCCGCGACCGTGACCACACCAGGGGAGTGGCTGCTCCGGGCCGCCACCCGGGACGATGCCCCGGCAATCGCGGCCCTGTTCACGGCAGAGGGCTACCCGGCGGGGCCGAGCGACATCGTCGAGCGGCTGGACAACTGGGAGGACGGCCGTTCGGCCGTGCTCGTCGCGACGGCCCGTGGCGAGGTCGTGGGGTTCGTGGCGGTGCACGTCATGCCGCGCTTCGAGCACGGCGACTGGATCGCGCGGGTCCTCGCGCTCGTGGTGGACGAGGGCGTCCGCGAGCGCGGGGTCGGGCACGAGCTGATGATCGCGGCCGAGGAACACGCCCGACGGCAGGGATGCGCGTTCATCGAAGTGACGGCCGGGCGGCACCGGCCGGGGGCGCTCCAGCTGTACGAGTCGGTCGGGTACGAGCAGGGCGTGGCCGTCTACCTGCGCAGGCGCCTCTGAGCCTCCGGTTTCCGGCGAGCTCCGTGGCGAAAGCTTCACCTCCTCGCCGCGCGGTCGCAACGTGCGTCTGCCAGACTCGCCGGGCACTCAGCAGTGGAGACCGGGCATTGGCGCGTTCACGTCGAGGTGGAAGCAGGCGATCGTTCGAGGCACGCGGTGGCGGGACGCTGCCGTCCGAGCCCTCATACGGCGCCGGATCCCTCATCCCCGGCGCTGCGCCCGCGCCGCAGGACCGTGAACCGCCCGGATCGAGTCCGGCGCCGCAGCGCCAGCCGATGCCCGGGTCGCGCCAGCCCGTGCCCGGGTCGCGCCAGGGCCAGTCGCAGGGAAGGTCGCTCCCGTCGGCGGGATCGATCGCCGCGTCCGCGCTCCTCCCGCTCCGCCTGTTCGCGGGCTTCACGTTCCTCTACGCGGGCATCGACAAGATCGCGCTCGACCCGACCTTCCTCGACCTGACGTCGAGGACCAGCATCCTGGCGCAGCTGCAGGGATATGCCCACGCCTCGCCGCTCGCGCCGCTGATCACGGCGGTGGCCATCCCGAACGCGTGGCTGATGGGCGTGCTGATCGCGCTCGCGGAGATCGCCGTGGGCCTCGGCGTGCTCTCGGGCATCGCGTTCCGGGCCGCCGCGTGGGGTGGCGCGGGACTCTCGCTGCTGTTCTTCCTGACCGCGTCCTGGAGCGTGCACCCGTACTACTACGGCCAGGATCTGCCTTACGGGCTGGGATTCGTGACGCTCGCGATCGCAGGCCACGGAGACCTGTACGTGCTCGGGCCGTGGCTCGACCGGCAGTTCTTCACGGTGCCACGCGGGCGCCACGCGCCGGCCCCCGCCCCGGTGTCGGCCGAGCGCCGGCACCTGCTGCACGCGGGCGTGCTCGGGCTGAGCGCCATCGTCCTCGCCGTGGTCGCCCGGCCGCTGCACGCCCTGCTGATGCCGTCGTCCGGCGCGGGCCTGTCGAGCGCCGGCACGGCCGGGACCGGGGCGTCCGCGCAGACGGGCACCGGCTCGTCCTCGGCCTCTTCCGGACCCGCCGCCTCTTCCGCGGCCGCCGCCGGGGGCTCCAACCCGCTGGCCATCGCCACCACCGCGGCGGTGGTGCAGGCCGGCGCGTACGGGTTCCAGGTACCGACCGCGATCGGGAACGCCGCGCCGGGCGATCCCGGGGTGGTGGTGTCGCTCGGCAGCGGCAAGTTCGCGGCCTTCGATGCCGTCTGCACCCACGCGGGCTGCACGGTCGGTTTCGATCCGCAGGCGGTGATGCTGGTCTGCCCGTGCCACGGCGCCGAGTTCGACCCTCGCAACAACGGGCAGCCGGTCGCCGGCCCCACCAACGTGCCGCTCACGGCACTGCCGCTCTCGATCCAGGGCGGGGAGATCACCCTCCGCGCGTGACGCCCGGCCCGGCCGCGTGCGCCGGTCGCCACGGGCAGTGGCCGGGACCCGTGATGGGTGCCGGTGGTGGGCGCCGGTAGACTCTGCGCGATGTCGCCGATCTCGATCCGCCTGCGCAGCGCCACCGCATCGATGCTCGCGCTCCCCTGGCTCCGCCCGCTGGAGGCGTGGCCCGCCGAGGGCGTGGCGTTCCGCGAGATGCCGGTGGGGGCCAGCCGTCACGTGGTGCGCTTCGTGGACGTGGACGGGGTCCTGTACGCGCTCAAGGAGATGCCCGTCGGCGTCGCGCACCGCGAATACGAGAACCTGCGCGAGCTCGAGCGCCGCGAGTTCCCGGCCGTTCGGGCTCTCGGCCTCGTGGAGCGGGGCGAGGACGAGCCGGCGGTTCTCGTCACGGACTATCTCGCCGGCTCGTTCCAGTTCCGCCGCCTGTTCGAACGCATTCCGCCCAGCGCGCGCAAGCCCCGCGACCGCCTGCTCGACTCCATGGCGTGGCTCATGGTGGACCTGCATCGCAACGGGGCGTTCTGGGGCGACTGCTCGCTGGCGAACACCCTGTTCCGTCGCGACGGCCAGACGCTCCAGGCGTTCCTGGTCGACGCCGAGACGAGCGAGATCCACCCGACGCTCAGCGACGGCCAGCGCGCGTACGACCTGGAGATCCTGGTCGAGAACGTGGCCGGGGACCTGGCCGACATCGGTGCGCAGATCGGGCGGCCGAGCGAGCTGATCGACGAGGATTTCGAGGCCGCGGAGCGGGTGGCTCAGAGCTATCGCTCGCTGTGGGACGAGCTGCATCGCGAGGAGACCATCGGTCCGGGCGACCGCTACCGCGTCGAGGCACGCGTCCGGCGCCTCAACGAGCTCGGGTTCGCCGTGGACGAGCTCTCGTTCGAGCCCGGTCCGCCGGGTGGCTCGCCCGGGGCCGTGGCCAGCGATGAGGCCGGGGCGGCTCTCGGCATGACCGGCGGCGAGTCCGACGGGCACGCGGGCGGCGACCGTCTGCGGCTGCGTGTCGCGGTGGCGGGGCGGCGCTTCCACGCCACCGAGCTGCGCCGCCTCACCGGGATGGACGTCGGCGAGGGGCAGGCCACCATCCTGCTCAACGACCTGCACGCGTACCGCGGGCAGCTCGAACGGCGGGAGCACGAACCGGTGTCCGAGGCCCGCGCCGCGGAGCGCTGGCTGGCGGACATCGTGCGGCCGGCGCTCGCGCGGCTTGCCGCGCTAACGCTGCCGGTGGTCGACCTGGTGCAGGCCTACTGCGACCTGCTCGAGGTGCGCTGGCTCCTCTCGGAGGAGGTGGGTCACGACGTCGGCGACGACGCGGCCATCGACGCGTTGCGCCGTCGGCGGGCCCCGGCCGAGTCGGCCGCCGGGATGCTGGGCGTAGAGTCGCCCACGGCCGTGTACGATCTGTCCGACTGGGTTGCCGGTCCTTCGAAGAACGTGAGCGCGGACGGCCGGCAGGGGGGGTCCACGTGACTGGAACCGACGACGCCCCCGTCATCGAGGTCGTGGGGCTTCGCAAGCGCTACGGCGAGGTCCTCGCCGTGGACGGGATCTCGTTCGAGGTGCGCCGCGGCGAGATCTTCGGGCTGCTCGGGCCCAACGGCGCCGGCAAGACCACCACGGTCGAGATCCTCGAGGGCCTGCGCCGGCCGGATGACGGAACCGTGCACGTGCTCGGCGTGAACGCCGCCCATGCCCCCGAGCAGGTCAAGCAGCGAATCGGCGTCCAGCTCCAGACGGCCGCCCTGTATCCATTCCTGACCGTCACCGAGGTCCTCGAGCTGTTCCGCAGCTTCTACGCCCGCAGCCGGCCGACGGAGTGGCTGGTCCAGGCGGTCGACCTGGGGGAGCGGCGGCACGCCCAGACGCGCCAGCTGTCCGGCGGCCAGCGACAGCGCCTCTCCGTGGCGCTCGCCCTGGTGAACGAGCCCGAGCTCGTGTTCCTGGACGAGCCCACGACGGGCATGGACCCGCAGGCACGCCGCTCGCTCTGGGATCTCGTGCTGCGCCTGCGGAGCGAGGGCACCTCGGTGCTGCTCACGACGCACTACATGGAGGAGGCCGAGCAGCTCTGCGACCGCGTCGCCGTGATGGACCACGGGCACGTGCTCGAGCTCGGCACGGTCGAGGAGCTGGTCACGCGGCGCTTCCGCGAGCGCGCCGTGCACTTCGACACGCTGCCCGGGCTCGACCTGGCGGAGCTCGGCAGGCTGCCCCAGGTCAAGCGGGCTGTCATCGAGGACGGCGAGACGGTGCTCTACACGTCGGACGTGGCCGCCACCATCGGTGCGCTGCTGGCCCGCACGGAGACGCTCGGCCGGGACCCGGAGAACCTGGGGATCCGGCGCGCCACCCTGGAGGACGTGTTCCTGGACCTGACCGGCCACGCGCTGCGGGAGTGAGCCGATGTCCGCGTTCCTGACCCTCACCGCCGCCAACATCCGCAGCTTCGTGCGGGATCGCACGGCGCTGTTCTGGACGTTCGCGTTCCCGGTGATCTTCATCCTGCTCTTCGGCGCCATCTTCTCGGGCGGCGGCACGCCCTCGTACAGCATCGGCTGGGTCGACCAGGACGGCACGGCGGCCTCGGCGCTGCTGCGCGACGGGTTCGCCAGGGTCCCGCTGCTGAAGCTGCAGGACGGGTCGCTGTCCGCATCCCTCGACGCGATGCGCAAGGGGTCGCTCAACGGCGTGGTGGTCGTGCCGAAGGGATACGGCGCGGCGGTCGCCGCCGCACGCGGTTCGTCCGCTGCAGGGGCAGGGGCGGGGGCGGCGGCCACCACGGGCCCCATCACGGCGGGCCCCGGTACGGTGCCGCTCGACGTCTACACCGACCCCAGCCAGCAGACCAGCAGCGCCACCATCCGGCAGGTCGTCGCCCAGGTCGTCAGCACCACCAACCTCGCGCTGCTCGGCGGCAGGCCGATCCTCGCCACCGTGGACCGCTCGCTCCAGACGCAGGACCTCTCCAACGCGGCGTTCCTGGTGCCCGGGATCCTCGGCATGGCGCTGATGCAGCTGGGGGTGTTCGGGGCAGTCCCGCTGGTCGCCCAGCGCGAGAAGCTGATCCTGAAGCGGCTGGGCGCCACCCCGCTGCCGCGCTGGACGCTGGTGGGCAGCAACGTCGTGCTGCGCCTGCTGATCGGGATCGGTCAGGCCGTCCTGATCCTGGGAATCGGCGTGGCGGTCTTCGGCGTCACCGTGCTGGGCGCACTGTGGCTGATGGTCGCCATCGTCGTGTTGGGCGCATTGACGTTCATCTCGATCGGGTACGTGGTGGCCTCGTTCGCGCGCACGGAGGACGCCGCCAACGGGATCGTCCAGGTGATCCAGTTCCCCATGATGTTCCTGTCGGGCGTCTTCTTCCCGATCG
The DNA here is from genome assembly GCA_027457005.1 of Chloroflexota bacterium. GTDB lineage: Bacteria > Chloroflexota > Limnocylindria > Limnocylindrales > CSP1-4 > JAJYNJ01. Next base: position 1,384 of record DAIDTV010000070.1, on the reverse strand, counting down.
AGATCATGCCGTCGGTGCTGCGACCGGTGGCGGCCGTGCTCCCGCTCACCTACCTGGGAGACGCGCTGCGCCAGGTCATGGTCGGGGGGTCTCCCTACGCGCCGCTCCCGCTCGATCTCGGGATCCTGTCCGCCTGGTTCGTGGTCTGTCTCGCGATCTCTGCCCGCTTCTTCCGCTGGGAGTAGGTCAGCCGGCGGCGCGGCGCCCCATGACGGTGTGGAACGTGCGCCGCACCACGAACTCCTGGCGGCCGAACCGGGAGAGGTCCATCACCAGGGCTTTGCGCACCTCCGCCCGCTCCGTGTCGCCCAGGTTCGCCTGCCGGAGATCCCGCTCGGCTCGTGCCAGCATGGCGTCCACGAAGGTGGGAGCGTCCACGTAGTCGGCGGCGAACCGATGGCCGCGGTGCTCGACGCCCACGAACCCGGCGCGAGCCAGCAGTTCGACGATCCGCTCCGGGCGGCCGTTGCGGCCCGAGAGCCGGCCGAACGCGGTCTCGAGGCCCGCCCCGCTCTCCCCGACGGCGGGCACGAGGTCGAGAAGCCGCTCGTCGAAGCGTTCGCGGATCGACGGCGAGAAGCCGCCCCAGCTGGTGAAGCCGGCGCGACCGCCCGGCGAGAGCACGCGGAGCACGCCACGCAGCGCGACGAGGGGGCGCGGGAAGTGGTTGAGGCCGAACCCGCAGCCCACCCGCTCGAAGCTGCCCGGCGGGTACGTGATGCGTTCCGCGTCCATCACCCGTACCTCGATCTCCGGCATGCCGGCCGCGTCGAGGACGCCGCGCGCCTCGCGGACCTGCATCGGCGCGAAGTCGCAGGCGGAGACGCAGGCGGCGCCGGCACGAACCGCGAACGCGCGGGCGACCAGCCCGCTGCCGCACGCGAGGTCCAGGCAGCGGTCGCCGCGCCGTGGCGCAAGGTCCGCGACCAGCCGCTCGGCAGGGGCGCGGAAGTAGGGGCCCATGAACGGCTCCCAGCCGGGTGCCGCCGCGTCGTAGTCGTCGCGGATGTACGCCTTGAGGGTTCCCGGGGACACGCGTGGCATGGCGGGATCGTACGTCGGGGCCTTCCCGATGCGCTCCCGGCCGGCTTCGGCTAGGCTCGTTCCGAATGCCCCAGTTCACCTTCCATGGCGATCCCTACCGCGTACTCGGACTCCCCGTCGACGCGTCCGGCGCAGCGATCAAGCGCCGCTGGCGCGAGCTCGCGCGGGAACATCACCCCGACCGCGCGGCCGATCCGGCCGAGGCGCTGCGGCTCACCAAGCAGATGGCGCGCATCAACGCGGCCTACGACGTGCTGCGGGACCCGGCACGGCGGGCCCGGGCGGACGCGACCCGGCAACGCCACGAGGGCACGTCACCCGGCCCCGTCTTCGACGCGAC
>DAIDTV010000069.1 GCA_027457005.1 Chloroflexota bacterium | reverse complement strand
GTCACGGTGCCGAGCATCACCGCCGAGTGGGTGAGCTCGAGCACGAGCCAGCTCTGGGCGACCGCCTGCGCCCAGGTCCCCACCCCGGAGACCAGCTGGCTGGCCCAGTACCAGCGGAAGGCGGCCACCAGCAACGCGGGTGGCAACAGCCGGGCGGTGCTGCGCGGCTGGCCCGCCAGTCCCCGGCCCGGTCGCTGCCGGCCCGGCCCCTGCCCGACCGGGTCAGACATCGCGCCCTCGCGGGCCGGGAGCCGCGGCGCGCGCGGCGTTCGAGGTAGGCGGGTGGTACAGAAATGCGCAGGCCGCGGCGATGCCGGCCGCCAGGCGATCCAGCAGGGCCTGGAGCGTGGCCAGGTCAGCTGGGCCGAGCAACCCTTCGAGGTGGGCGTCCCAGTTGACCGCCCGACCGGACAGTCTGTCGCTGACGGCCGTTCCCTCCGCTGTCGGCAGGAGCACCCGCCGCCGTCGATCGGCTGGATCGGAGGTCGAGCGCACGAGGCCGGCCCGCTCAAGGCTGTCTGCAAGCCGCTTGACGTTCATGGGATCCGCGCGCAGCTTCCGGGCGAGCTCCCGAAGGCCCGTGCCGGGCTGTTCGGCGACCGCCCGCACCACTGCGGCCTGCGCGCCGGTCAGGCCGAGATCCGCGATCCGGGCCTCCCACGCGGAGCGCAGCCGGCGATGGGCACGACCCAGGCGGAACCCGATCCCCGATTCGAGCCCGGTCGCGCGGGGCGTGGGGGATCGCGAGTCGGCCGGCGTGTCGGGCCCCGGGTTCGCCGCCGCGCCGGCCTCCACCGCGTCAACCGTCGTGCTCACGGACGCCGCGCGCGGATCGTGTGGCCAATCCTCCGGTACATCGCGGAGATTGTAGCCATAACTACAACTGCGCGTGCACGGCGTGGGTGCGGCTCACGCCTCCCGGACGTGCGCCGACAGGAACTCCCAGATGACCTTCGTCGCCGCGAACGTGTGACTCGTCCGGCCGAAGAGAAAGCGCGGCAGGGGCTGCAGGTTGCCCGGCCACGTGTGGCCGCCGCCGTCGACACGGTAGAAGACGACGTCGGACGCGGACGAGGCGCCACTCCAGCGGCGGACGGTCGTGTCGGGCGGCAGCGCCGTCGCGACCGGGCCGTCCTGCGCGCGGTTGACGCTCACCCACGCGCGGGCCCAGTCATCCACCCCGACGCAGGGGCCGGCCGCATGGCGGATCAGCAGCCGCGCGCGAAGGCTGCTTCGCCGGCCGCCCGCATACGGCGCCGCATCGTCGCCCGTGCCGTGGATCTGGAGGATCGGCACCGGGATCGCCGGGCGGCAGCGCGCGGCGATCTCCACCGCCGCGGTCCCGGCAACCTGGGCGAAGGCGGCGATCCGCTCGGGGAGTTCGCAGGCCAGGCGGCCGGCCATGGTCGCGCCGTTCGACATGCCGACCACGTAGACCCGGCGGCGGTCGATCGCCAGCCTGGCGCAGGCGTCGTCGATGACCGCACGCAGGTAGCCGACATCGTCGGGACCGTCGCGTGCCAGTTCCGGGTAGCGCCCGTCGTTCCAGGTCTCGCCCACCGCACTCGGCATCGCCAGCACGAAGCCCGCCTGGTCGGCGAGCGCCGTGAACCCGGTCCAACGGTCGAACTCCACGGGATCGATACCCCGCCCGTGGAGCTCCACCACGAGCGGGACGTTCCCGGCAGAGAGGGTGGCCGGAGCGTGGAGCAGGTACGGCCGCTCGAGTCTCCCGTGGTTCAACGGGATCGTCCGGCTGCCCGCGCGCGACCCGCGCTGGCTCGTCGCTCCTGGTGCCATCCGAGCGACGCTAGCACGCGACGCGGCCGGCTGCCGCCGGCGTGTTCCGCCGGCACGGTTCGCGTTCCGCGGGCGCGGCTCGCACACCCGACGTGCTATCGTCGCGCGATCGGTCGCCGTCCCCGACGCGATGAGCCTCGTGGCGGGGCGGCCATGGGAGGCTGAGATCGCGATGGATCGTCGACTGCTCGTCCTTCTGGGCACGAGGAAGGGTGCCTTCATCCTCGAGGGCGACGCGTCCCGCAGAGACGGCGCGGATGCGTGGCGCCTGCGCGGACCGCTGTGCGAGGGCTGGCCGATCAACCACGTCTGCCAGGATCCCGCCACGGGCACCCTCTACGCGGGGGGTGGGAGCCCATGGTTCGGGGCGGCGGTGTGGCGCAGCGAGGACCTGGGACAGACCTGGACGCACTCGTCGGCCGGCCTGACCTACGGCGACGCGGGGCCGAAGATGCGCTCGGTGTGGCACCTGACGCCGGCCCACGGCGTCCTCTACGCGGGAGTCGAGCCGGCCGGCCTGTTCCGCTCGGAGGACGGCGGGGTCACGTGGGCGCACGTGGAGGGGCTGTCGAAGCACCCCACGCGCGAGGGCTGGGTGCCGGGCAACGGCGGCCTGATCTGCCACACGGTCCTGGCGCATCCGGCCGACCCCGCCCGCATGTGGGTGGGCATCTCGTCGGTGGGCTGCTTCGCGACCGATGACGGCGGCGTCACGTGGGAGGCCCGCAACCACGGAGTCCGTGCCGATTTCCTGCCCGACCCGTACCCGGAGACCGGCCAGTGCGTCCACAAGATGACGCTCGCCCCCGGCCGCCCGGATCGCCTCTACCAGCAGAACCACTGCGGGACGTACCGAAGCGACGACGCCGGGCGCACCTGGATCTGCCTGGACGAGGGGTTGCCGTCCACCTTCGGGTTCCCGATCGTCGCGCATCCCACCGACCCGGACACGGTCTTCACGATCCCGCTGAACGGCGCCGAGCAGGGCCGGTATGTCCCGGGTGCGAGCATGGCCGTCTGGCGCACGACCGACGCGGGTGCCACCTGGCGCGACCTGCGCGAGGGGCTGCCGCAGGACCATGCCTACCTCGGCGTGCTGCGCGAGGGGATGGCCGCCGACGACCTCGATCCCTTCGGGCTCTACCTGGGGACCAGCACGGGCCAGGTCTTCGCGAGCGCGGACGAGGGCCGGAGCTGGCGGCGCATCGCGGACCTGCTGCCGCCCGTGCTGTCGGTCGAGACGGCGCTGGTCGGCGCCTGAGTGCCGTCGGTCGCGCCATGGCGACGGTCGTGCTGCCCCGATCGCTGAGCGCGCTGTTCCCGCTGGCCCAACGGCAGGTCGCGGTCACGGGCGGGACGGTCCGCGAGCTCGTCGATGGGCTCGACACCAGGTGGCCCGGCATGCGCGATCGGCTGTGCGATCCCGGCCCGGTCCTCCGGGAGTTCATCAACGTCTACGTCGACGGTGAGCCGGCCGACATCGCCACTGTGGTCACCGATCGGTCGGTCGTGCACGTCCTGCCCGCGGTGGCCGGCGGCTGAGGCCGGGGCGCACGTGCCTTCCGCCGGCGGCATGGCCGGGCTGCCGTTCGACCTTCCCTGAGGTCGAGGTCGAGGTCCTGATCGCGCCCTGACCAGGAGGCGGACCGAGTGTCGTGACCCTGGCTCGGGTCGCATACTCCAGGTCGTCGATCGCATCGGCGCGCACGCGCACGGACACCTCGAGCCATCTGGTGGCGGCCATGCCGCCACGACGGTCGCCGGCCGACGGGCGGCGATCGGCCAACGGGCTGCGATCGGCCGGGGGCGGCGATCGGCCGCCGGTCACTTGAGGTGGAGCGCCTCGCGCAGCTGGATCTGGCGGATGATGTCCGCGCGGCTGAGCACCCCGATGAGCCGCCCGTCCTCCAGCACCGGCAGCTGCTCGAAGTCTCCCGCGAGCATGGCCTCCAGCGCGGATGCCAGCGGCGTTTCCGGCCCCACGGTGGTCACGCCCGACCGGCCGCCCATCACGTCGACCACGCGGGTGGACACGCGGGCCTGCGGCGCGATCGCCTGGATGTCACCGAGCGTCACCATCCCCACGAGGCGGTCGCCGGCGACGACGGGGACCGCGCGCCGGTTGCCCGGCACAAGGTATCGCTCGACGAGGTCCTCGACCGAGGCGTTGGGCTCGATCGCGCTCGTGTCGGGGCGCATGACGTCGCGGACCGACACTCCCGTCAGCCGCTCCTCCGAGCGCACCTGCCGGAGCTGAGCGGCGCCCGCACCCTGCAGGAACCACCCGATGACGGCGATCCAGATCCCGTTGAACGCGCTGCCCTGAAGGACCTGGAGGACGCCCCAGACCATGAAGCCGTAGCCCACCAGCTGTCCGGCGCCCACCGCGACCTCGAGACCCCGCCGCATGCTGCCGGTGAGCTGCCACACGACGGCACGCAGCACGCGGCCTCCGTCGAGTGGGAAACCGGGGATGAGGTTGAACCCTCCGAGAAGCACGTTGACGAGGGCGAGGTAACCGAACAGTGCTGCGGCGCGCGGATCCCCGACCGCGGCGGCCAGCAGGAAACAGGCGGCCCCGATGGCGAAGCTGGCCAGCGGTCCAACGATCGCGATCAGGAACTCGGTCGAGGCGCGGGGGGCATCGCCGGTCAGGGTGGAAATACCCCCGAACAGGAAGAGCGTGATCGAAGCGGCCTGCATGCCCCGGGTCCGCGCGACCAGCGAGTGGGCGAGCTCGTGTACCAGGACCGACGCGAAGAGCAGGATCGAGGAGATCGCACCCAGCGTCCAGGCCTGGGCGGCCGTGAGGCCCGGCAGCAGCGACGGGTAATACCCCACGGCGAGTGACCAGGTCAGGAGCCCGAAGATCACCAGCCAGCTGACGTGCACGTACACGTCGATGCCGGCGATGCGGAAGATGCGGAGTGACCCGGCGCGCATGGGCGCAGCGTAGACGATCGCGCCACCCGGTCGTCCGTTTCGGGCGCAACGACTCTGGCTGCCCGGCACTCGCTGGCTCGACCATGCGACACGATCGCGGAGGCGACGAGGCGCAGCCCGCAGGGCGGCCGCCGGGACCGCGCGGACGCACCCGCCGCCTGGGGGGACGCGGCCCGAGGTAGGCGCCATGGACAGCCAGCACCCGGAACCGCCCAACCTGGCCGGCCGCCTGCGCCAGGCGAAGGTTGATGAGCGCGTGGCTGCGCTCCTGGCGGAGGCAATCGCCGAGGAACTCGGCGCCGGTCCCCTTCGCGACCAGGATGCCGCGGCCGCGCGACAGCTCACCGAGCTCGTCGAGGCTGCCGCTCGCAGGACGGGGACGAGTGCCGTGAACAGGCTCGTGCTCGAGGTCCTGGCGCTGCTCGACGAGGCGCCCGGACTGCGCGATCAGCTCGCCCTGCTGCATCCCGACCTCCGGTACCACTGACCGCCCGTGCGGCTCGGCCCTTGCACGCCCGGGGACGCGCGGCCACACTGGTGCGGAGGTTGGCGTCCAGTGCTGATCCGTCTGACGTCTGAGCGCGCGGAGGTGGCGTTCCTTGCCGGTCACCTCCTTCGGGTCCCACCCGGCCCCGTGACGCGTTGCTCGTGTGGCTGGGCCGGGGCAGACTGGTACGCGCATCGCCGGCGCGTGCTGGTCACCTGGCTCGAGCAGCAGCGCCTCGCGCTGCGGGCAAGGCTGCTGGACGAGGAAGGGGTCGACCGGCCGTGACGCCGGGTCGGGGCGCGGACTGAACAGGAGGACCGCATGGGCGAGGACGAACCGCGGCTTCCGCTCGGGACCGACCTGCGACGCTGGGTGCGCCTGCGCCGCCGCCTGAACGCCCCTCCGCAGCGGGTCTTCCGCGCGTGGGCCGACCCCGAGGAGCTTGCGCGGTGGTTCCCCGTGCAGATCGAGGGCGGCCTGGCGGTCGGATCACGATCCGTGCTGGCGTGGCCGGACCGGCGGGTGTGGTGGGAGGTGACGCGCGCGGAACCCGACTCGCGGTTCGCGTTCCGCCGTCCGTGGCTCCCCGACGATTCGCTGGTCACTGACGTCCAGGTGTCGATCGGCCCCGCGGGATACGGAACCCACATCGAGCTCGAGGACGGCCCCTTCCCCCTCGATCTCCCCGGTGGGATCGATGCCTGGGCCGAGGCGATCGCGCTCTGGAGCGATACCCTGGCGATGCTCCGCGCGCACCTCGACTTCAGCGTCGACCTGCGGACGGGCCGCCAGGCCTGAAGGCGGACCGGCTGCTACGTGACCCTCCAGTCGATCCCGGTGCAGTTCACGGAGGTGCGGGGCCCGCGGGCGGTCTGACGCGCGGGCCGGTGGCGTGGCGGGGCAGGATGGTGTCGGGCCCTGGCCGGGCGGCACTCAGGACCTGGCCGGGCGGCGCTCGGGCCGGACGGCGGCCAGGGCCGCAGTTCGTCGCGCAGTGCCTGCTCAGGCAGCCGCCTCGAGCCGCATCGCGTCATCGGCCGCGAGGTCGACAACCAGCCGTCGCGTGTGGTCGGCCACGAGATCGAGTGCGAGCAGCCGGCGCAGCGCCGACCTGTGCTCCCCGAGCGTCGAGCATTCGAGCCAGACGTTCCGGTCGTGCCCGACCAGCACGGCCGGCGCACCGCACGCGCAGAACGGCGTGTCGTGCTGCGCAGCTTCGATGGAGGCGAGAACCTGGTAGTTGTCAGTCATGGGAATGTCACCTTGTGACGATACGATCCGGTGCGTATCATATACTCCGTGACCCCGGATATGCAAGACGCTCCGTTCCGCAACTCTCCGGCGCGACCGGCCGGGAGCGCGCCGCGCAGGGGACGCCCCCGCAGCGACCGCCTGCAGCGGGCCATCCTCGACGCCGCCCGCGAGCTGCTCGTGAGCGAGGGGTTCGCCGGCCTGCGGCTGGAGCACGTGGCGGCCCGCGCGGGGGTCGGCAAGGCCACCATCTACCGGCGCTGGGGCTCCAAGGAGGAGCTGTCCCTCGCGGTGCTCGAGGAGCTCGCCTCGCCCCACATCGTGATCGCCGAGACGGGCAACACGCGCCAGGAACTGCTGGCCGCCACCATGAACGCGATGCGTGCGGTCAACGACACACCCTTCGGGCCGGTGATCGCGGCGCTGCTCTCGCAGATCGCCATGAACCCGCTCCTCGGGGATCCATTCCGAGCCAGCGTCGTGCAGGGCCGCCGGGACGAGGTGCGGCGGGCGATCTGGCGCGGGATCCGGCGGGGTGACCTGCGCGCCGATGCGGACGTCGACGTCGCCACCGAGCTGCTGGTGGGGCCGGTCTACTTCCGCCTCATGTTCGGCGGCGAACTCACGCGGGACTTCGCGGAGCGCGTGGTCGACGCCGTGCTCCGGGGCTACGCCGCACCGGACGGAGGCCGGTAGGAACCGGCCGGGAGCGGGACTGATCGCGCCGGCACCGGCGGCGCTGCCCCCCTCCCCGGTCTGATCGCCATTCCGCCCTGTCAGCGCGGCTCGGCGGCCGCCGACACGGGCACCACCAGGCGCGGGAGCAGGAGCGCCACGATTGCCCCTGCGGCGCCGAGGACGAGGGCCGCGGCTCGCACATCGCCCGGGTAGACGAGCCCGAGCGCACGATCCAGCGAGACCGCGCCCGGGCCGATGGCGGCGAGGGCCACGGCGATCGCGCCCAGCGTCAACGGGAACTCGATGCCGCCCCTGGAGTTCCAGAACCCCTTGGGCAGATGGACCTGCCAGATCATCACGATGGCCTGGGCCACGAGGGCAGCCGTGGCGAGCGGCGTCAGCAGGCCCACGACCAGCAGGAGCCCCCCGGCCAGCTCGACCCCCATCGAGACGGTCGCCCAGAACAGCGGCGGCCGCAGGCCCATGCGCGCCATCGCGGCGCGCCACCCCGCGAACCCCGGACCCGACCACCAGCCGAATGCCTTCTGCGCACCGTGCGCGGCGAACACGAGGCCCGCGACGACCCGCAGGGTGAGAACGCCTGCATCCATGGTTGCCATGTCAATCGCTCCGCTGGCGCGAGGGGGACGACCGTTCGCCCGTGAAGGGTCCGCATCATAGCAGTTCGTTGTCACCGCAACTACCGACGCTGCGTCCGGGTCCGCCTTCCCGCCGGGCCCTGCAGCCGGCCTCCGGCACCATCCGCCCGTGGGGCCTGGCAGACCGGAGTGGACGTGACCAGACTGGGC
>DAIDTV010000068.1:438-8038 GCA_027457005.1 Chloroflexota bacterium | reverse complement strand
ACGTCACGCGTGATGCGCTCCTCCGTCCAATCGGCGTCGATGGCACGCAGCACCCGGAGTTTCTCGTTGCGCAGGTCGTCGGCGGCAAACGCGATCGGCGGCTCCATGGCGACCAGGCTGAGCAGCTGCATCATGTGGTTCTGGAGGATGTCGCGCGTCGCGCCGGCCTCCTCGTAGAACGGGCCGCGCCCCTCCACGCCGAGCGACTCGGCCACCGTGATCTGCACGTGGTCCACGTACCGGCGGTTCCAGATCGGCTCGAAGATCCCGTTGCCGAACCGGAAGACCAGCAGGTTCCGCACCGTTTCCTTGCCCAGGTAGTGGTCGATACGGTAGACCTGCGACTCGCGGAACACGCGCTGGACGTCGCGGTTCAGCTGCCGCGCCGACTCCAGGTCCTGGCCGAACGGCTTCTCGATCACGATCCTGGACCAGCCGTGCGTGCGGCCCTCGGCATCCAGCGACGCGTGGCCCAGCTGCTCGATGATGGTCGGCCCGAGGCTGGGCGGCGTGGCCAGGTAGAACAGGCGGTTGTCGCGGGTGCCGCGCGAGGCGGAGAGCTCGTCGAGGCGCTGGCTGAGCCGTTTGTACGCCTCGGGCTCGTGGAACTCGCCCTGCTGGTAGAAGATCCCGGCCGCGAAATCGTCCCAGATCGCGTCCTGGAGCGGCACCCGCGAGTGCTGCGACACGGCCTCCTTGAGGTCGGCGCGGAACTGCTCGTCCGTGTACGGGCGGCGCGCGAACCCGACGATGGTGGTCTCGGGCGGCAGGAGTCCCACGCGCCGCAGGTTGTACAGCGCGGGGAGGATCTTGCGGTGTGTCAGGTCGCCCGTGGCGCCGAACACCACGATGCAGGCGGGCTCCGGCACCTTCTCGAGCCGCAGGCCGGCGCGAAGCGGGTTGGCCTGCGGGCGCGCCGTGCCTGAGCGCGTCACTGTCGCCGCGCGGCGTGCCATGTCATGCGGCCCTTCGCGCGCCGGGCGTCACGAGAGTGCCCGTTCCAGGGCGTCGCGCAGGGCGGCGAGCCCCGTCGCCGGGTCGGCCGAGCAGTCGACCCGCAGCACCGGCAGGTCGTGCGCCTCCAGCGCCTGGAAATCGCCGATGGCCTGCGCGTCGATCAGGGTGCCGAAGGTGTGGTCGGTGCCCGGGATGGGAAGGTCGCGCGGGTGGCCGGCGACCACCTGCAGGAACCACCCGATGGGTGCCCCGCCCTTGTGGAGCTGCCCGGTCGAGTGCAGGAAGCGGGGACCGTAGCCCAGCGTGGTCGCGCGGTGCGTCCGATCGCGGAGCAGCGCACGGATCGCCTGCAGCGCCTCGGTGCGCTCCGGGCTGGGCGCCATGTACGCCTGGATTGCCAGGTAGCCCGACGGCCGCACGCGGGCCAGGTGCCTCCGCAGCTCTCCCTCCACCGTGCCGTTCCCCTCGGCCAGGCGGAGCGCGGCGTCGCCGACGAGCGTCAGCGGACCCTCGCTTGCCAGCGGATCGAGGGCGGGCAGGTGCCCGTGCTCGTGGTACCCGGCGAGCACGCGCTTCGTGTTCTCCTTCGACTCGGTCACGTTCGGCTCGTCGAACGGGTTGATGCCCAGCACGGCGCCGGCGACGGCGGTGGCGAACTCCCAGCGGAAGAACTCGCCGCCGAGCCCCAGGTCGGGGTCGACCTCGATCTCGAGGACGGGGTGTCCCGCGGCAACCAGCTCGTGGACCAGCCCGTCGCTGGCCTCGCGCCAGCCCGTGCTGCCCGCCAGGAGCAGCCGCACGAAGACGCGGTCGGGGCCGTAGACCCCGGCGGACCCGACCGGCTCGCGGTCGACGGGCACGATGCCCACGCCGTGCTTCCCCGTGCTCTCCGCGATCAGCTGCTCGGCCCATGCGCCGAACGGGGCGACGGCCGGGTCGGCGAGGAAGGTCAGCTTGTCGCGTCCGGCCTTCGCCAGGGCGCCGAGCGTCACGCCGAGGGCCAGGCCCGGGTTGTCGGCGCCCTCGTCCCGGCAGCGCTGCGCCATGCGGACGCCCTGCTCGAGCATCCGCCCCAGGTCGATCCCCAGCAGCGCCGCGGGCACGCAGCCCACGTAGGTCAGCGCGCTATACCGGCCGCCGATGTCGGTCGGGTTCAGGAACACCTCGCGGAACTCGTTGTAGTGCGGGAGCGATTCCATGCTCCGGCCGGGATCGGTGATCGCCGCGAAGTGGAGCTCGGGCCACGCGATTCCACGCCCGTGGGTCTCCTGGTCCCAGAACGAGGCCAGGAAGCTCAGCGTCTCCGTGGTGGTGCCGGACTTCGTCGAGACCAGGTAGAGGGTGGTCGCGGGGTCGAACGACTCGCGGGTCCAGCGCACCGCGTCCGGGTCGGTCGAGTCGAGGACGTGCACCGGGGTGCCGCCCTCCGCAGCCACGCCGTACACCGCGGCCAGCACGTCGGGAGCCAGGGAGCTGCCGCCCATCCCGCAGAGCACCGCCTGGGTGAACCCCTGCTCGCGGATCCCGTCGGCGAAGGCCCGCAGCTCGTCGACATCCTCCAGGAACGCCTCGGGCGCGTGCAGCCAGCCCAGGCGGTTCAGGATCTTCGCCCGCACGGGCTCGTCGGGCGACCAGAGCGACGCGTCCTTGGCCCAGATCCGCCCGACCCACCCCTCGGCCAGGGCGCGCCGCATCGCCGAGTCGACGCCATCCCGCAGCTCCTCGGGCAGCGAGACGCCAGAAGCGGACAGCCTGCCGGTCATCGTGCTCCTCCCTGTCCCCGCATCCCCCGCACCGCCGTCACCGCGCCGAGCCGTGCGACGCGAGGCCGGCCGGTCTCGACGCGACGACGCCGCGCGTGCGCCCCTCGAGGACGCCCTCCGCGACCTGGACGAGGTGATCGGCGGTGATCCCGAACGCCTCCATTGCCTGTGGGCCGGGTGCCGAGATCCCGAAGCTCTCGACCGCGATCATCGCGCCCTGCGGCCCCACCCAGCGGTCCCATCCGAACGACACGCCCGCCTCGACGCTGACGCGGGCGGTGACCTCCGGCGGGAGGACCTGCGCCCGGTAGGCTCCGTCCTGCTGCTCGAACAGCTCCAAGCACGGCATGGAGACGACGCGGGTTGGAACGCCCCGGGCCTGGAGCCGCTCCCGGGCGTCCATCGCGAGCTGCAGCTCGGAGCCCGTGGCGAGCAGCAGCAGGCGCGGCTTCGCCGCCCCGCCGTCTCCGCCGGTCGCCTCGGCGAGCACGTAGGCGCCGCGCGCCACGCCGTCCGCGGCGTGCTCGCGCGTTGCCTCGAACACGGGCAGCTTCTGCCGGCTGAGGGCGAGCGCCACGGGGCCGTCCGTGCGGGCCACCGCGACCCGCCACGCCGCCACCGTCTCGTTCGCGTCGCCCGGGCGCATGACCCACAGGTTGGGCATGGCACGCAGCGCGGCGACATGCTCCACCGGCTCGTGCGTGGGCCCGTCCTCGCCCAGGCCGATCGAGTCGTGCGTCCAGACGTAGATCACGTGCAGCCTGCTGAGGGCGGCCAGCCGGACGCTGCCCCGCATGTAGTCGCTGAAGGTCAGGAAGGTGCCGACGTAGGGGAGGTACCCCCCGTGGCAGGCGAGGCCGTTCGCGATCGCCCCCATGGCATGCTCCCGCACGCCGAAGCGGATGTTGCGGCCGGTCGGGTTGTCGGGGCCGTACTGGCCGCCGCCCTTGACGTCGGTCAGGTTGCTCTCCGACAGGTCGGCGGCGCCTCCGAACAGCTCCGGCACCGTCGCGGCGACGGCCTGGATGGCGGCGGCGGACGCCTGGCGGGTGGCCTGGGCCTCGTCGACGCCGAACGACGGAAGGGCCCGGTCCCACCCGTCGGGGAGCCGGCGCGCGACGCGTCGCTCGAGTTCCGCGGCCTCGGCAGGGAACGCCTGCCGGTACGTGTCCAGCCGCTCCTGCCACTCGCGGACCCACGCTTCGCCGCGCGGGACCGCCTCGCGGAACAGGCGCAGCGCGTCATCCGGCACGTAGAAGTGACGATCGGGATCCCAGCCGTAGGCCTCCTTGGTGAGGCGGACCTCGTCCTCCCCCAGCGCCTGACCGTGGGCCTTCGACGAGTCGTGGCGGTTGGGCGAGCCGTACCCTATGTGGGTGCGCACCGCGATCATGCTGGGACGCGGGTCCTGCCTGGCCGCCTCGATCGCCGTCGCGATGGCCTCGACGTCGTTGCCATCCTCGACGCGGCGCGTGTCCCACCCGTAGGCGTCGAACCGTGCGAGCACGTCCTCGTTGAAGGCCCAGGCGGTGGGGCCGTCGAGCTGGACGTGGTTGTCGTCGTACAGCGCGACGAGCCGGCCCAGGCGGAGCCGGCCGGCGAGGCTGGCCGCCTCGGAGGCGATGCCTTCCTGCATGTCGCCGTCGCTGCAGATGGTGTACGTCCAGTGGTCCACCACGGCATGCCCGGGCCGGTTGAACTCGGCCGCCAGGCGGTGCTCGGCGATCGCCATGCCCACCGCGTTGGAGAAGCCCTGCCCGAGCGGCCCGGTGGTGGCCTCCACGCCGGGCGTCAGCCCGTACTCGGGGTGGCCGGGGGTGCGCGAGCCGAGCTGGCGGAACCGCCGGAGCTCGTCCAGCGCGAGGTCGTAGCCGGTCAGGTACAGCAGCGAGTAGAGCAGCATGCTGCCGTGCCCCGCCGACAGCACGAACCGGTCCCGGTCCGGCCACGACGGGTCGTGCGGCGCGTGCCGGAGGAATCGCGTCCACAGCACGTAGGCCATGGGAGCCGCGCCCATCGGCATGCCCGGATGCCCGCTGTTCGCGGCCTGCACGGCGTCGATGGACAGGGTTCGGATGGTGTCGATCGCAAGCTGTTCCGGCCGGCTCGGTGCTGCGGTCATGGTGATCCTCGGTAGGCAGTGGGCAGAGGCCGGCCGCCAGGTCGGGCGGATGGCCTCTGCGTACGGCATCCTGCGTAGCTTCGACCTTCGCCTACTATAGTCGCCGTCCGTGAAGCAGCCGCAGTCCCCCGCAGGGGCGACCGATCCGGGTCGCCGTGGGGCGGGCCCCTCGCTGGTCGCGCTGGGCGACCTCGCGCTCGACGTCAGCACCGCGCTGCGCGAGCCGCTCGAGCCGGGCAGCGACGCGGCGGCCGCGGTGCGCTTCAGGCAGGGTGGGTCGGCGGCGAACACCGCCCGGATGGCCGCGCGACTGGGAGCTCGTGCCGCGTTCGTGGGCGCCGTGGGGCGCGATTCCTGGGGTTCGGCGCTGGTCCGCTCGCTGCGCGAGGCGGGGGTCACGGTGCACGCGCCCCGGGTGGCGGCGCCCACTGCCCGCATCGTGGTGCTGGTCTCGCCCGGCGGCGAACGGAGCTTTGCCACCGAACGGGGAGCGGCCGACGGGCTCCTGCCGGCGCACCTGCGGCCCGCCTGGTTCCGCCACGACGGCCTGCACCTGCCCGCGTACTCGCTGTTCAGCGCGCCGCTGCGCGCGGCGGCGTTCGCGGCGGCGGAGATGGCACGCGGCACCGGCGCGGCCGTCTCGGTCGATCTCGCCTCCCGCCGCCCGTTGCTCGCCCGCGGCCGCCGGGCGGCGCAGCGCGATCTGCTGGCCCTTGCCCCCGACCTGCTCATCGCCAACGATGACGAGGCGGCGGCACTGCGGGGCGGCCGGCCGAGGGAGGCCCTGCTGGAACTCGCGCCGGTGGTGGTGCTCAAGCAGGGGCCCGCGGGGTGCCTGGTACTGGTACGCCGGGAAGGCGGCGCGCTCTCGCTGGCCATCGCGACCCGGCCCCTGGACGCGCCGGACACCACGGGGGCGGGGGACGCGTTCGACGCCGGCTTCCTGCTCTCGTGGCTCGGTGCGGCGCCTGCCATGCGGGGCGATCTGCGGGTGCTGCGGGCCGCGGCGCTGGACGGGCATGCCGCCGCGCACCGACTTCTTTCGACGACGCGGCCCGAACTCGACCCGTGGCGCTGACGCGGTCGCGCTCCGGGCACGGTCCGGGCACGGTCGCGGTTGCCTTGTGCGGCAGGGTCGGCGTCGCTACACTCGCCCCAAACGGTCGTCTCCCGGCTCAGCGAGCGGCGGGCCAAGGACGCGGGCTGATCGACCGACGATAGGCTCCGAGGGAGGGCCGGCATGCGCATCTACGAGGGAAGTCCGCGGCAGGACTTCGAAGAGGTGCTGCGCTCGATCGGCGCCGTGCTGGACCAGCGGGCCATGCGCGAGATCTCGCTCACCGAGACCCCCGAGGGGTTCATCGTGCAGGGCCTGGTGCTGGACCAGGCGGGATCCAGCTGGAACGAGTCGTACGGTCAGCAGCACAAGGAGACCCTCCAGTTCGTCGATGACGACATCGCACGGTTCATGGAGGAGGGAGCGGCGCGTCGCGACCAGCCCACGCCGGTGCAGGCGCACGGGGACGCGGGCCAGTACGAATCGGCGCTTCGCGTGATCGGTCACTACATCGATCAGCAGCATCCGCGCGACGTGTTCTTCTTCGAACAGGAGGGCGCCTACGTCCTCCGCCTGCTGATGGCCAGCCAGGCCGGCGCGCGGCACCTGCTCGTGGAATTCACCCGCGACGACATCGGGCAACTGGTCGCGCAGGCCCCTGCCGCCAGGTATGTGCCCGGCGCAGAGAAGGCCAGCCCGGGCGCGCCGCGGTAATCCCGAACCTGCTAGCGTGGGGAGGTCCCGACGCGGAAGGAGAACACATGAAGGCTCTGAAGATCGTCGCGGTCGCCCTGGGCGCCACCTTGGCCGCGCTCATCGTCATCCCGCTCCTGGTGCTGGCCGGGCTCTTCATCTGGCTGAAGCTCACCGAGGAAGCGGACGACGAGGCCCTCGAGCTGGAGCAGGAGCCCGCCTGAGCCCGGGCGGCGCGTGACACGCGCCGGGCCCGTGCCGCCCCCTGCTGCCGGGGCGGTCCCCCTCAGCGTCCTCGTCGATTTCGACGGGACGATCTCGCGCGGCGACATCACGGATGCGCTCCTCGCCGCTCACGCCACTGACCCGGACTGGCGGTCGCGCGACGACGCGTACGTGGCCGGCCACGTCGGGTCCCGGACGCTGCTCGCGTGGGACGCGACGATCCTCGAGCAGGACCGCGCCAGGCTCGAAGCGACGGTCCGCGCGTACCCCGCCGATGCCACGTTCGCGCCCTTCGTCGCCGCCATGCCTGATCTCGGCGCGTCGGTGGAGGTCGTGAGCGACGGCCTGGGGTTCTACGTCGAGCCATACCTGGAACGGCTGGGCGTCGGCGACGTGTCCGTGGCGACCTCGCGGCTCGACTTCTCCGCCCGACCCTTCCGGCTCGACTTCCCGTACGGCCACCCGGCCTGCTTCGTGTGCGGGACGTGCAAGCGCGAGCGCGTGCTCGCGCACCGCGCGGCCGGCCGGTTCGTCGTGTTCGTCGGCGACGGCGAGAGCGATCGCTGGGCAGCGTGGTATGCCGACCTCGTCTTCGGCAAGGACCGCCTCGCGGACGTGTGCCGCGCAGAGGGCTGGGCGTTCCGCGAGTGGGCCGACTTCGCCGACGTCGGGCGTGCTCTGCGCGAGGCGCTCGAGGCCGGCAACGTGCCGCGGACGAGCGACGAACTGGCGGCGTTCCGGGCGCGACATTCGGCGCCCGCGTTCATCTGTGGCCCCGAGGCC
>DAIDTV010000068.1:0-428 GCA_027457005.1 Chloroflexota bacterium | reverse complement strand
CCGGGGGCGAGGGCCGGACTTCGCCCGGCCCGTGACCGCCGGGCCTATGGCTCCGGGGCGACGAACGCGGCCACGACCAGCACGAGGCCGACCGCCACTGCTCCGTACGGCCAGAGGCGGTCCGCGTCGAGCGACGGGACGGCCTGGCGCACCAGCAGGTAGCCGCCCACCAGCAGCAAAGCCAGCCCGATGACGAATCCGCCGCCGATCCGCCGCCTGCCCGCCCTTCGCCACGCCTCGGACCGCCACTGCTCCGGCTCGGGCCGGCGCCCGCCGGCTCCCGGCGTGGCGGACTCCGGTGTCGTTGAGGATCCCGGTCCCGTGGTCATGCGCACCGCCTCCCGATCGCGCTGCTGCTTGCGGCCTCCGTGGCCCTCCGGTAGCATTGGAAAAACCCCGGAGGACCGCGATCCATGGCGAAGTATGTC
>DAIDTV010000067.1 GCA_027457005.1 Chloroflexota bacterium | reverse complement strand
GTGGCCGGTGATGACCGTCTACCACCGCGCGCTCTGGTACGCGAGCTGGGTGATCTTCGTGGTGGTGGGCATCCCGGGGGCCTTCATCATCATGCGGCCGGTCATCGGCCCGGCCCTCGGCATCGGGGCATAGGAGGGCGGCGCGATGGTGATGATCGACCACCGGACTGCGGGCCGCAGCCGCCCCCAGGGGAGCGGGTTCGAGCTCTTCGTCTGGTACTTCATGCGGATCACGGGCGTGATGCTGTTCGTGCTGGCCCTCGCCCACTTCAGCATCATGCATTTCCTCTTCGACCCCTCACAGGAGAACGCGTCGTGGATCGCGGCGCGCTGGGGCAGCCTGGCCTGGCGCGTCTTCGACTGGACCCTGCTGATGATGGTGCTGTTCCACAGCTTCATGGGCGTGCGGACGGTGCTCACGGACTACGTGCACGGCGCGCGCGCGCGGCTGCTGTCGATGTCGACGCTGTACGTGATCGCGATCGTCCTGTTCGTGGCCGGGACGGGCGTCGTCCTGACGCTTCCGGCAGGGGCGTGACGATGGAGGCCCCGGTCATCCACGAGTTCGATGCGGTCATCGTCGGCGCCGGCGGCGCCGGCCTGTACGCCGCGCTGGAGCTGGCCCGCCAGGGCGTGCCCACCGCGGTCCTGTCGAAGCTGTACCCGACCCGCTCCCACACGGGCGCCGCGCAGGGCGGCATCTGCGCGGCCCTGGGCAACCAGGAAGAGGACCACTGGGAGTGGCACATGTTCGACACCGTCAAGGGTGGCGACTACCTGGTGGACCAGGACGCGGCGGAGATCCTGACCCGCGAGGCGATCGAGACGGTGATCGAGCTCGAGCACCTGGGCCTGCCGTTCAACCGGACCGATGACGGGCGCATCGACCAGCGTCGCTTCGGCGGCCACACGCGGAACTTCGGAGAGGCGCCCGTCAAGCGCGCCTGCTACGCGGCCGACCGTACCGGCCACATGATCCTGCAGACGCTGTACCAGCAGTGCAT
This sequence comes from Chloroflexota bacterium, assembly GCA_027457005.1. Taxonomy (GTDB): domain Bacteria; phylum Chloroflexota; class Limnocylindria; order Limnocylindrales; family CSP1-4; genus JAJYNJ01. The sequence continues at coordinate 7,072 of DAIDTV010000067.1, read as the reverse complement.
CAAGCACGGCGTGCGCTTCTTCGACGAGTATCACGTGGTCGACCTGCTGATCGAGGACGGCGTGAGCCGCGGGGTGGTGGGCTACCGGCTGGCCGACGGGGCGCTCCACGTGTTCCGTTCGAAGTCGGTGCTGCTGGCCACGGGCGGGTTCGGGCGGATGTTCCGCATCACGTCGAACGCCCACACCCTCACCGGCGACGGCGCGGCACTGGCCTACCGGCGCGGCGTGCCGCTCGAGGACATGGAGTTCTACCAGTTCCATCCGACCGGCCTGGCCGGGCTCGGCGTGCTGCTGTCCGAGGCCGCCCGGGGAGAGGGCGGCATCCTCCTGAACGGCAAGGGCGAGCGGTTCATGGAGCGCTACGCACCGACACTGATGGATCTCGCCCCACGCGACATCGTGAGCCGGGCGATGACCCGCGAGATCCGCGAAGGCCGGGGGATCGACGGCAAGGACTACCTGTTCCTGGACGTCCATCACCTCGGGCGGGCGGTCATCGACGAGAAGCTGCCCGACATCACGGACTTCGCGCGGGTCTACCAGGGAGTGGAGCCCTACACGCAGCCCGTCGGCGTACAGCCCACCGCGCACTACGCGATGGGCGGTGTGCCCACCGACGTCGCGGCCCGGGTGGTGGTCGACGAGCAGAACACGGCGCTGCCGGGGCTCTACGCGGCCGGGGAGTGCGCGTGCGTCAGCGTCCACGGCGCGAACCGGCTGGGCACGAACTCGCTTCTCGACATCCTGGTCTTCGGGCGCCGGGCGGGTCGCGACATGGCGCGCTTCTCGAAGGAATCCGGGATGCCGGACCTGCCCGCGGATCCGGCCGAACCGGTGCACGCGGAGCTCCAGGCACTCGGCGCGCGGCGCGAGGGGGAGCCCCCGGCGCGGATCCGGCGGGAGCTCGCCGACGTGATGATGGACGACGTCGGCGTCTTCCGCACCGACGGGACCCTGCGCCATGCGCAGGGCGTGGTGAGGGATCTCAGGGACCGGTACCAGGGCGTGCGGGTCCAGGACAGCGGGGCCCGCTTCAACCAGGACCTGCTCGAGGCCCGGGAGGTGGGCTACCTGCTCGACTGCGCGGAGACGACCGTGGCAGCCGCGCTGGCCCGGCAGGAGAGCCGCGGCGCCCACTACCGGGAGGACTTCCCCGAACGCGACGACCCGAACTGGCTCAAGCACTCGCTGGCCTACCGTGCCGACGGCGGGCCGGCGCTGCGCTACAAGCCGGTCACCATCACGCGCTTCACGCCGAAGCCGCGCGTCTACTGAGAGCGGGAGCGCATCGCATGCAGGTCAACCTTCGCATCCAGCGCTTCGACCCCGAGCGCGACACGGCACCGCGCTGGGAGGAATACCGGCTCGACGTCGATCCCATGGCCCGGGTGCTCGATCTCCTGCACATGGTCAAGTGGGAGCAGGACGCGTCGCTGACCTTCCGCCGCTCCTGCGGCCACGGCATCTGTGGCTCGGACGCGATGCTGATCAACGGCCGCAACCGCCTGGCGTGCAAGATCCGCGTCGACCAGCTCGGAAAGAAGATCTCGGTCTCGCCGCTCCCCGGGCTGCCGGTCGTGAAGGACCTGGTCGTCGACATGGAGGGGTTCTTTGCCAAGTACCGTTCGGTCCGCCCGTTCCTGATCAACGACGAGCCGGCGCCGGAGAAGGAGCGCCGCCAGTCGCCCAGGCAGCGGGCCGTCTTCGACGACACCACGAAGTGCATCCTCTGCGGGGCGTGCACGTCGTCGTGTCCGTCGTACTGGGCGCGCCCCGGGTACGTGGGCCCGGCGGCCATCGTGAACGCCCACCGCTTCATCTTCGACTCGCGCGACGAGGGGGCCGAGGAGCGGCTCGAGATCCTGTCGGACCGGGACGGCGTCTGGCGCTGCAGGACGATCTTCAACTGCGTGGACGCGTGTCCGCGCGGGATCAACATCACGCGGGCGATCCTGGAGGTGTCCGGGGCGATCGTGGAGCGCACGGCCTGAGCGCGCCGGGCCGCCCGCCCGCCGGTCCGTCGGGGGACACGGGCTCCGGTGGGGCCCCGCCGCCCGGGCTCCGCCTGGTGATCCGGACCGACGGTGCCGCGCGGGGCAACCCGGGCCCGGCGGCCTGCGGCGCGATCCTGGTGGATGCCTCGGGACCGGATCCTCGTGACCCCGACGCGCGACCGCTGGCGGTGATCGCCCGGCCGCTGGGCACGCGCACCAACAACGTGGCCGAGTACGCCGGCGTGGTCCTGGCCCTGCGGCTGGCGCGGCGGCTGGGCGCCGAGGAAGCGGACCTGGTGCTCGACTCCAACCTGATCGTGGAGCAGCTGAACGGGCGCTGGCGGGTGCGCGACGCAAAGCTGGCCGGGCTGTACGAAGAGGCGCGCCGCCTGCTCGGGGGGCTGCGGCGATGGAGCGCCACCCACGAGCCGCGGGCGCGGAACCGCGCCGCGGACGCGCTGGCGAACCTCGCCCTCGACGACCCGGACGCGGCGGCGGCGCTGGAGCGGAGGTATCGCACCGCCGTCGGGCTCGACCGCGCGGAGTAGGCCAGAGGCGGTTCGGCCCGCGGATTCGACCGCGGGGGCAGGCTCTGGCAGGGGAGTGTCGACGAGCCGGCCTGTAAGCCGAGTTCTGTGCCGCGGCCGAAACCGCGGCGACGGTCATCCATCTCGGCACGGCGGTTGCCCGCCGGCTCGGCGCGGCCTACCCGAGGGCTCGGTGACGCACCTGCACCGGGACGGATCCCGGCCTCGCCCTCCTATTCGGCCTTGCTCCGGGTAGAGCTTGCCCCGTTTCACCCCGGCCCCTGCGGGCCGGACTCGTCTCTGTGGCGCTTGTCCTCGCCTCGCGGCGGACGGGCGTTACCCGCTACCCTGCGTCATGGAGCTCGGACTTTCCTCGAGGCCGCCGCCGGGTTGCCCCGACGTGGACCCGCGACCGTCCGGCCGACTCGTCGACGCCCGGATTCTACACGCGGGACCGCGGGGGCCTCGACTGTCGGCGGCCCGTGGCGCGACCGTCGCGCGGAAGGTCGCGGGGATCGGTGCGCGCCGGCTCAGGGGCGCGATCAGTCCTCGTCCGGCCGGAAGACGTGCGACGCGACGCAGGCGTCGCAGATGTCGCCCGACGCGACGAGGTCCCCGAGCGGGATGGGGACCAGGCGGTCCGGGTAGAGGCAGTCCACGGTGTAGACCGGCAGGGACCCGCGCCGGACCACCGAGAGCCGGCGGAACGTGCAGCGGCGCAGGTGGTCGCGCCGCGCCACGCCGGTCCCCGTCTCGATCGCCCGTTCCTCGAGTGCCACGACGACTCCCGTTCCACCTCCGGCGGCGGAGCCTATCACCAGCCGCATCCGGACGACACCCGCCGTTTCGTACTAGGCGGGATGCGCCGTCCGTCAACCGGGGCGCGCCGGACCGTGCTGCGGCCAGCGGAGTCCCAGCTCACGTCGCGCCCTCCCATGCCCCTCGAATCGCATTGACGCGGCCCCCTCGATGTGTATGATGCTACCAAGTGGCGCCAAGTGGCGTAAAGTGGGGCGAAGCGGGGAAGTGGAGGGGCTCGGACCGTGTTCATCGGCGAGTACCGGCACACCGTGGACGAGAAGGGGCGCCTGGCCGTCCCGTCCCGTTTCCGGGCCGAGCTGGCCGAGGCACCGGTGATCACCCGATGGCTCGATTCCTGCCTGGCGATCTTCCCGAGGGCCGAGTTCGACCGGCTCGCCGACCGGGTCGCCGCGCTCCCGCTGGGCGATGCGAACGCCCGCTCCTTCCGCCGGCACGTGTTCGCCCACGCGTTCGAGGTCGAGCTCGATCGCCAGGGACGGGTCCTCGTGCCGCCGTCGCTCAGGGAGTGGGCGGCACTGGGCACCGAGGCCGTCATCGTCGGCGGCCACGATCACGTGGAGCTATGGACGCCCGACGCGTGGGCGTCCTACAGCGCGGCCATGTCCGCGCCCGAGGTGCTCGCCGAGCACCTCCAGGGCCTTGGGTTCTGATCGTCGTCGCGCATCTCCAGGATCCGGACGGGATCCGTCCACGGGGACCCCGGTGATGGAGGCAGGGCACGTTCCGGTGATGGTGGAGGAGGTCATGCAGGCACTCGCTCCTCACCCGGGCAGCCTCCAGATCGATGGGACTCTCGGGGGCGGTGGGCACGCCGTCCGGATCCTGGAGGCCATCTCGCCCGGCGGGAAGCTGCTGGGCCTCGACGCGGATCCGGCGGCGATCGAGCGTGCGCGCCTCCGCCTGGCCCCGTATGGGGCCCGCGCGGTGCTGCGGCAGGCCAACTTCGAGGATCTTGCCGCGCTCGCGTCCCGGAATGGATTCGACCCGGCTGACGGCCTGCTGCTGGACCTCGGGCTCAGCTCCAACCAGCTGGCGGACGAGGCGCGCGGGTTCAGCTTCCGGGCCGCCGGCGCCATCGACATGCGCTTCGACCACTCCCGCGGCGAGCCCGCCTCGGCGCTCCTCGAGCGGCTCGACGAGCGGGAGCTGGCCGCGCTGTTCCGGCGCTACGGCGAATAGCCGTTCGCGAGCCGCATCGCGCGGGCGATCGTTGAGGCCCGCGAACGAGCGCCCCTGGCGAGCGCGGCCGCCCTGGCCGACGTCATCGAGGGCGCGGTGCCCTTCGGACCCGCCGGGCGCCGCCGCGTGCACCCCGCGACCCGGGTCTTCCAGGCGCTCCGCATCGCGGTCAACCGCGCGCTCGCGGTGCTGGAGGCCGTGCTGGCGGCCGGCCTGCAGGTCCTGCGGCCCGGCGGCCGGATCGTGGTGCTCACCTACCACTCGCTCGAGGACCGGATCGTCAAGCGGTTCATCGCCGCGGAGCGGCGCGGATGCGTCTGCCCGCCGGAGGTGCCGGTCTGCGTGTGCGGGCGCTCCCCGCGACTGCGCGTGGTTCCCGGCACGCCTGCCACGCCGTCACAGGACGAAGTGGCGTCGAACCCCAGGTCACGGAGCGCGCGTCTCCGGGCCGCCGAACGCCTGGCGGCGTGACGGCAACGGCGTCGGACACCGAGGAGGAGGGATCCAGGTGAGCAGTCGACACCAGCAGAGCCGGCGACGCTCGTACGGCCGGCGGCAGCACGAAGTGCGCGAGCGGCGGGACCGGCTGGAGGATCTGCTGCACGACGAGCAGGGACTGCCCGTGCTGATCGAGCGGGACTCGGCCGCGGACCGGCTCGCGAGGCTGGCGTTCAGCGCCGCGCCGCTCGGCTGGGCCGAGGGGGCGGCCTGATGGCGGTTGCCGACGGGACGCGCTACTACCCCCTCCGCTCGCCCGCGCTCCCCCGGCGGCGCCAGGCGGCGAGGATCCGGGCAGGGCGCCGGGCGAACCGGGTCGGTCTCGCCATGGCCGCGATCCTGGTCGCGTTCCTGCTCGGCCTGTTCTACCTGACGCAGACCGTCCGCGTCGCGGCCATCAACTACGACATCGACGGCCTGATCACCCAGCGCGACCAGATGACCCAGCAGATCCAGTCGCTGCAGGGCGACATCGCGACGCTGGGCGCCGAGATCTCCGTCACCCGCCGGGCCCAGGAACTCGGGCTCAACCCGCTGGGTGCGCCGCGCTGGGTTCGGGGTCGATAGCGACCGATGCTGGGACGGACGGATCGGCGTGGCCGCCTGGTCGTCGTCCTGGTCGTCTTCGTGTTGCTGTCCTCCATCGCCGGAGCGAGGCTGGCGTACTGGCAGGTGGCCGCGCACGCGCAGCTGGTGAGCCTTGCCCAGCAGCAGCTCGAACGGTCCTCCGTGCAGCCGGCGACCCGTGGCTCGATCTACGACCGGACCGGCGTCCTGCTCGCGACGACCGTGTACCGGGACCAGCTGGTCGCGTATCCCGACCAGGTCGCGCCCGCGGACCGGCCGGCGATGGCCACCACGCTGGCGTCGATCCTGGGTCTCGATGCGAGCGGCTCCGCCGCCCTCGCGGCCCGGATCGATTCGAACGCCGCCTACGTGGTGCTGGAGGACCAGCTCACCACCGCCCAGAGCCAGGCCGTCCAGGCCGCGCTCGACAACGGCACGCTGACAGAGCTGGGCCTGGAGCCGCAGCCGGTCCGCGTCTACCCGAACCCGGGCGGCGCCCCGGACACCACCCTGGCCAGCCAGCTCCTCGGGTTCGTCAACGACAGCGGACAGGGCCAGTACGGGGTCGAGCAGCGCTACCAGGCGCTGCTGGCCGGGCAGCCGCGGGTCGTGATGGCCGAGACCGACGTGGCCGGCCGGCCGATCGCCGGGACGGAGGTCGTGACCAGCCCCGGCGCGCCGGGGGAGAACCTGCGCCTCACCATCGACGCTGGCCTGCAGCTGGCGGTGGAGAAGGAGCTCAACGCCGCCTGGATCGCGGATGCCGCGACGAGCGCGAACGCCATCGTGATGGACGCAGCCACCGGTGCCGTCCTCGCCTGGGCGAGCGAGCCCGGCTACAACGCCAACGACTACCAGGCCGTGGCCAGGCAGGCACCGGCGGACTTCGTCGATCCGTTGATCAGCCAGGTCTACGAGCCCGGCTCGGTCATGAAGATGTTCACCGCCACGGCCGCGATCGGGGAGAAGGTCGTGACGCCCACCACCCTGATCAACGACAGCGGGGTGATGCAGGTCGGGCCGGTCCAGATCGCGGACGCCGACCGCCGGCCGATGGGCATGATCCCCTTCGAGAAGGTCATCGCCTACTCGCGGAACGTCGGCGCCGCGCGCGTCGCCCGGATGCTCGGGAGCACGGTCAACGCCGCCTCCGCCAGCCTCTACGCGTCCTGGGTCAGGATGGGGATCGGGCAGCCCACGGGGGTGGACCTCACCGGCGAGCTTCCCGGGCTCGTGACCAATCCCGCGGTCACGCCGTGGTCGGCGGTGGACCTGGCGAACCACGCCTTCGGGCAGGGCGTGGCGGTCACCCTGGCCCAGCTCGCCCGCGGCTACGCCGCCATGGTCAACGGCGGCTACCTGGTCCAGCCGCACGTGGTGGAAGAGGTCGGCGACCTGCCCGCACAGGTGGCCGCGCCCGCGTCGGTCATGAGCCCCGAGCTCTCGGCCACCCTGGTCCGCATGATGCGGTACACGGTCACGAC
>DAIDTV010000066.1 GCA_027457005.1 Chloroflexota bacterium | reverse complement strand
CCGCTCGCGGTCCCGGTCATCACGTCGTAGGTGCCCGGCGAATCGATCACGACGCGCAGGGTGGCGGTCTGGCCCGGCCGGGCGACCAGCTCCACGTTGCTGCTGATCGCGTCGGTCGCCGTCCTCGCTGCCTCTCTGCTGGGATTCGTGCTGGCTGACCGGGTGCTGCGACCGCTTCGGCGGCTCGGCGATGCCGCGTCGGCCGTCGCGGGTGGCGACCTGGCCCGCCGGTCCGGCCTGGGCGCGCGTCGCGACGAGGTGGGCGAACTCGGGCGCTCGTTCGACACGATGGCCTCCGCGCTCCAGGCGGCGGATGACCAGCGCCGGCGGTTCCTGCAGGACGTGGTGCACGAGCTGCGAACGCCGCTCACCGTCATCGACGCGACGTCAAGCGCGATGCTCGACGGCGTGTATCCGCTCGAGACCGATCACGTGGAGACGATCCGCGAGCAGGCGCACCTGCTGGCACGGATCGTCGATGACCTCCGCACCCTGAACCTCGCCGAGATCGGCAAGCTGCCGCTCGCCATGCAGGCAGTCGATGCCACGGAGCTGCTGGCGGCGACGGCGACGGCGTTCGAGGCTCGGGCGACCGCGGTCGGGCAGCGCCTGGAGGTGGAGGCGGAGCCGGGGGTCGCGGTGACCGGGGATCCGGATCGGCTGCGCCAGGTGCTTGCCGCGCTGGTCGACAATGCGCTGCGCCACGCGCCCCCGGGGGGCGAGGTCCGGCTCAGGACCCATGGCACCGGGCCCGTCGTCCGGTTCGAGGTGGAGGACACGGGTCCGGGCGTTGCGGCAGATGACCTCGGGAGAGTCTTCGATCGATTCTTCGAGGCGGACGAGGCTCGGGATCGAGCGGCCGGCCACAGCGGCCTCGGGCTGGCGATCGTCAGGGCCCTGGTGGAGGCGCACGGCGGTCGCGTCGGGGTCGAGAACGTCCCGGGCTCCGGCGCCCGCTTCTGGTTCGAGCTGAACGCGACCGTCGCCATCTCCCGGGCGACGGTCATGTCCCCCATCGAGGGTTGACCGTCGGTCGCAGGGGTGGAAGCGGCGCACCATCCCCGGCAGCTCCACCCGGCACGTTCACCTCGAGAGCGCCAGGCCCGCACCGAAGAGCAGCGAGAATGCCAGCGCGAGTCGGGCGGTATCGCGCAGCACCCGGTTGAGCTCCCGCGGGTCGCCCCCGGCGTGCACCGCCCTCACCAGGCGAGCCGCGAGGGGCGCAACCGCCAGCGGCAGAAGCAGCACGGGCCGTCCGCCCGCCAGGGCGCCCAGCACCGGCACGAGGCACGCACCAGCTACCAGCGCGTCGTACTCCGCCCGGGTCACCGCGGGGCCGAACAGGACCGCCAGCGTGCGCTTGCCGGCCGCCCGGTCCGAATCGAGATCGCGGAGGTTGTTCACCACCAGGATCGCCGTCACGAGCGCGCCCACGGGCATTGCGGCCAGCACGAAGAGCGGCTCCACGCGCCCGGCCTGAAGCCAGGCCGTCCCGACCACCGCCACCAGCCCGAAGAACGCGAACACGAACGGCTCGCCAAGGGCATGGTATCCGTAGGGCCAGGGCCCCCCGGTGTACGCGAGCAGCGCGCCGATGGCGGCGGCACCGGTGACGAGGACCGCCGGCCCGCCGATCGCCGCGAGGGCAAGGCCCGCCAGTGCGGCCGCCCCCAGCACCACCGCGATCGCCGCCTCGAGCTGTCGCCCGGACACGAGCCCCGCGGCCGCCACCCGCAGCGGGCCCACCCGGTCCGGGTGGTCGGCCCCCCGGTGGAAATCGGAGAGATCGTTGGCCAGGTTGGCCGCCGCCTGCAGCAGGAGCGCGACGGCGAGGCACAGCGCGGCCGCGTCGACCCGGAACGGCGTCGCCACGGCCAGCGCCGCCCCCAGCCCGACCACCACGCCACTCGCAGCAGCGGGCAGGGTGGCGGGTCGGATCGCCTGGAGCCACACCCTTGCCGATGGGCGCTCGACTGCTGGGCCTCGTGGCATCCCGCCACTCTACGACGCCGTCGATGCCGGCCGCCCGCCTCCCCCACGGGCGCGCCGAGCACGGGAAACCGGCACGCGGCGGCGCCGGCACAGCGGGCACGCGGCAGCGCCGCCACGTACGATGCGCGCATGTATGACCTGGTGACCGCGGCCGTGGAGGCCGCGCTCGCAGCCGGCGCCCGGTACGCCGATGCGCGCGTCATGGAGACGCGATCCGAGTGGATGACCGCGCGCAACGGCGCGGTGGATTCACTGGAACGCCGCGATCGGGCCGGCATCGGCGTGCGCGCGCTGATCGGCTCGTCCTGGGGCTTCTTCGCGATACCGGAGTTGAGCCCGGCGGCCGCGCGACGGGCAGGCACACGTGCCGCGGAGGTGGCCCGGGCCTCGAGCCTGGTCTCCGGTCCCGGCCTGCAACTGGCCGCCCAGCCGTCCGCGCAGGGCTCCTGGTCGAGCACGTGCCTCGAAGACCCGTGGAGCGTTCCGCTCGCCGAGAGGGGCGGCCTCCTGGAGGGCGTGACCCGCACGATGCTCGATCACGGTGCCGACCTCGCCGAAGCCAGCCACCGCATCTGGGACACGCGCAAGTGGCTGGCCACCAGCGAGGGTCACCGGGTGGACCAGCACATCGTGGAGTGCGGCGCCGCCATGAACGCGACCGCGGTGGGCGAGCGGGAGACCCAGCGCCGCTCGTACCCGGGGATCCGCGGCCAGTACGGGACGCGCGGCTGGGAGCTGGTGCGCGAGCTCGATCTTCCCGGCAACGCGCCACGCATCGCGGAGGAGGCCCGCGCGCTGCTCTCCGCGCCCGCGTGCCCGGCCCTCGAAGCGACCGACCTCATCCTCGGAAGCGAGCAGATGGCGCTCCAGATCCACGAGTCGGTGGGCCACGCGGTCGAACTCGACCGGATCCTGGGCTGGGAAGCAGCGTTCGCGGGCACGTCCTGGCTCGACCTGCGCCAGATGGGCTCGCTGCGCTTCGGGTCGGACCTGATGACCATCACCGCCGACGCCACGCTGCCCGGCGCGCTGGGGAGCTTCGGCTACGACGACGAAGGGACGCCGGCCCACCCGGTCGACATCGTGCGCAACGGCACCTGGGTCGGGGTGCTCTCCGGGCGCGACTCGGCGGCGCTGGCGGGCATCCCGTCCGGTGGCGCCGTGCGGGCGGACGGGTTCGACCGGATCCCCATGGTCCGCATGACCAACGTCGGGCTGCTGCCCGGCCCGCACAGCCTGGAGGAGATGATCGCTGCCACCGACGACGGGGTCATGATGGACACCAACCGATCGTGGTCGATCGACGACAAGCGGCTGAACTTCCAGTTCGGTTGCGAGATCGGCTGGGAGATCAGGGGCGGCAAGCGCGGCCGCATGCTCCGCAACCCGACCTACACCGGGATCAGCCCGCGCTTCTGGGGATCCATGGACATGCTGGGGAACCGGTCCGAGTGGACCTTCTGGGGGACGCCGAACTGCGGCAAGGGCGAGCCCGGCCAGGTGGGCCACACGGGGCACCCGGCCGTGCCGGCGCGCTTCCGGGGCGTTCGGGTGGGGGTGCGGGGATGACCGACGTGCAACGCGACCTGGCCATCTTCGCACCTGTCACCGACCGGTCCGGCGCGATCCGCCGGGCGACCGACGCGCTCGACATCGCGGACCAGGTGCTCCACCTGGTTCGCGCGAAGGCCGCCGACGCCGAGGCCGAGGTCACCGTGCGCCACGGCGAAGAGGCGCTGACTCGGTTCGCGAGCGGCTTCATCCACCAGAACGGCGCAGAGGTGACCCGCCGGGTGCTGCTGCGAGTCGCGCTCGACGGGCGATCCGCCGGCTCGAGCATGGACGGCTTCGACGCCGAGGGGCTGGCGCGCCTGGTGGACGATGTCCTGGAGGTGGCGCGCCACCGTCCCGAGGATCCCGACTGGCCCGGGCTGGCGGAAGCGGCCCCCGCGGCCGGCGTCGAGCACTGGGACGACGCGACCGCCTCGGCCCCACCGGACGAGCGGGCGCGCCGGGTGCGCGAGTTCGTCGACGCGGCCGACGGCCTCGAGACGGCGGGCTCGTGCCTGACCGCCGGGACGAGGGTGGCCTTCGCGAACAGCGCGGGGCAGCGCCTGGTGGGCCGGACGACGGTGGCGGGGCTCTCCGGTGTCGCACGGACGGCAACGTCCGCCGGCAGCTCGCGGGACGCGTCGGTGCGGCTGGAAGCGCTCGACGGCGGCGCGCTCGGGCGGCGGGCAGCGGCCAAGGCGCGCGAGTCCGCGGACGCGACCGACCTGGAGCCCAGCCGGTACGAAGTGGTGCTCGAGCCCCAGTGCGTTGCGAACATGCTGGAGTTCCTGTTCGCGCACGGGTTCAACGGGCGTGCGGTGGAGGAAGGGCGTTCGTTCGTACGGCTCGGAGAGGCACACTTCGACCGCGCCATCACCCTGCTCGACGACGCGACCGACACGGGCCAGGTGGGCGTCGCGTTCGACGCCGAGGGCACGCCGAAGCGGCGCCTCGAGGTGGTCCGCGCGGGGGTGACCAGCGCGATCCTCCACACGCGCCGGACCGCGAGGAAGGCGGGCACCGAGAGCACCGGCCACGCGACCGAGGGCTCCGGGCAGTGGGGCGCGGTGCCGTCGAACGTCGTCGTGGCGGCCGGCGACCGGCCGACCTCCGCCCTCGTCGCGCAGATGGAGCGTGGCCTGCTGGTCACCGACTTCTGGTACACGCGCATCCTGGACCCGCGCACCCAGGTGGTGACCGGCCTGACGCGCAACGGGGTCTGGCTCGTGGAACACGGCCGGGTCGTGCGGCCGGTCCGCAACCTCCGGTTCACCCAGTCCTTCGTCGAGGCGCTGGCCCCCGGCGCCGTGCGGGGCGTGGGCTCCGAACGGACCCTCATCCTGGACGGCCTGGAGGCGGCCTCCCTGGTGCCCGCTCTGCACCTGGCGTCGTGGAACTTCACCGGAGGCGCACGAGGCTGAGCCCGATGGACCCCGCCCCGGATCGTGTGCTGATCGCCTACGCGAGCACGGGTGGCTCGACCGCCCAGATCGCGCAGGAGATCGGCATCGCCCTCCTCGAGTCGGGGTGCGACATCGACGTCCGGCCGGCCCGGCAGGTGGAACGGCTGACCGGCTTCACCTGCGTGATCGTGGGCAGCGCCCTCTACCACGGGGCGTGGCTCCCCGAGGCGTTCAAGTTCCTCCAGCACCATCGCGCCGAGCTGGCGCGGCTGCCGGTCTGGCTGTTCGACAGCGGTCCCCTGGATCGCTCGGCGGAGGGCCACCTGCTGCCCCTGCCCCGGGGAGTCGCCAGCCTCACGCGCTCGATCGGGATCCGCGGGCACATGACCTTCGGCGGCCGGCTGGGGCGCACCGACCTGACGGTGGCGGAGCGGCTGCTGGTGATCGAGGGCCGGGGGGGCGACTTCCGCAACTTCCCCGACATCCGGGCCTGGGCGGAGCAGATCGCGGGCGAGCTCGCGGCCGCGCGATCCTGAGCAGGCGCCGGGCCGATCGGGGGCGCTGCGAACCGGGCCGGGGATCTCGCGGGGCTCCGGCCCCTAGCGGTAGTTCTCGAACTGGATGGCGACCGGGTAGTCCTCCGCGGTCTGCCGCAGCCGCGCGATCACCTTCTGCAGTTCGTCCTTGCTCTTGCCGGAGACCCGCACGGCGTCGCCCTGGATCTGCGGCTTCACCCTGGGGAACTCGTCCCGGACCAGCTTCGCGATCCGCTTGGCCAGGTCCTCGTCCAGGCCGCGGCGCAGCCCGATCCGCTGGCGAACGGTGTCCTTCCCGGCCGGTTCGACGTCGCCCCAGTCGAAGATCTTGAGCGACAGGCCGCGCCGGACCGCCTTCGACTCCACCAGCTCGCGCACCGCCTTCGCCCGGTACTCGTCGGAGGTCCGGAGCAGGATCTCGTCCTTCCCGAGGTCGAGCTGCACCGGGACGTTCCGGAAGTCGAAGCGTGCCGCGACCTCGCGCCGCACCTGGTCGAGCGCGTTGACCAGCTCCTGGTGGTCGAAATCGCTCACCACGTCGAACGAGACCTCACCCGGCATGGTTCCTCCCTCTCACCCGCGGCCGGGCACTTCGGGTGCGGGGTCGGGCTGGAACGTGCGATCCGTCCCCACCGCCCGTTCCAGGGTCCAGTGCCGCTCCCGCACGATGAGCCCGTCGTCATCGAGCTCGAATGTGGCGAACCCGCGCGCCCGCATCCGCTCGGCCGTGTCGCGGCGCGTCCACGCGCCGTGCCAGGCGGCCAGGACCGTCGAGCCGGCGGCCCAGGCGCGCTCGGCGTCGAACTCCACGCTCGCCTGCTCGGCCGCCAGCCGGTTCCAGTAGGCCCGGATCGCCAGGTCGCCGGCCAGGTGATCGGCAAACGGATCCGTCCGCAGGTCGGCATCCGGACGGTACAGCTCCATGGCCGCGTCCACGTCGCGTGCCTCGCGGGCTCGCTTGTAGCGCGCGAGCAGGTCGTCAGCGTCACCCGGCGTCAGCGTCGACATCCCCTGCAGTGTACCGGCCGGCGGGCGCGGCATCGTCGCGGGCGAGCGTCGTCACCAGCCGGGCGGCGATCCGGTAGGAGTGCCCGCCGCCCATCACGAGCACGACGTCGCCGGGGCGCACGCGGGTCGCCAGCCAGTCGGCCGTCTCGTCGACGGTGCCCGGCGCCGTGGCCGGTGCCCTGCCTCGGGCGCGGATCTCGGCCGCCAGCGCCTCCGCCGAGGCGATGGTCGTGTCCGGGTCGCGGCCCGCCCAGATCTCGGCGATCGCCACCTCGTCGGCACCGCCGGCGAGCACGTCGGCGAAGCGGTCCAGGAGCGCGGCCGTGCGGTGGTAGGTGAGCGGCTCGTACACCGCCCAGAGCCGTCGGCCGGGGTAGCGCTGCCGCACCGCCGCCAGCGTCACGGCGATGGCCGTGGGGTGGTGCGCGTAGTCGTCGAGGATCGCCACGCCGCGCGGCTCGCCCTTGAGCTCCAGGCGCCGGCCGACGCCGCGGAACGCGGCAAGCCCTGCGACGATGGCCGGCCCGGGGACGCCGAGGGCGGCGGCGGCGGCCGCGACGCACAGGGCGTCCTGCGCGTTGTGCCGGCCCGGCAGCGCGATGTGGGCGCGGACGGGCGCACCCGCGGCCGGCGCCTCGCGGCCCGGGGACAGCACGTCGCCGAGGGAGTCCAGGCCCGCGATCTCAAGCGTGGTGCCGCCGGGATCGGCGACCAGGACGCGTCCGGCGACCGCCCTGCAGGCGCCGAGCGCGGTCCCCCCGGCGACGCTCAGGCGAGCCGACAGCGACGCGAGCGGAGCGGTGGCGTTCGGCCCGTCCGCGGCCAGGTCGGCCAGTGCCACGGCCACGATCCGTCCGCGCCAGTCCGACAGCCTCGCGGCGACCCGGTCCGCCCCGGGATCCCCGCGGTTCACGACCAGGACCGGCGGGGCCCCCCGCGCGTCCGCGTGCCGGATCCACGCCTCGAACGCGTCCAGCACCGCCTCCTCGTCGGCGAACACGTCGGGGTGGTCCCACTCGGCGTTGAGCAGGATCGCCAGCGCGGGCCGGTACGGATCGAAGTTGCCGGCGTACTCGTCGGCCTCCACGATGAACTCCGGCCCCTCGCCCCACCGGGCGGTGGACGGCGGCTCGCCGCCGGCTCCGCCGGGGAGGAGCGCCCCGACGAACGCGCTCGGGTCGCGACCGGCACGGGCCAGCAGGTCCACCAGCCAGCCTGTGCTGGTGGACTTTCCGTGCGTGCCCGCCACGCCCACCAGGCGGGCATCGCGCGTCGCCGCCGCATCCGCCACCACCTGCTGCCACGGCTCGATCGGGATCCCCACGGCGCGTGCCGCCTGCAGTTCGGGGTTGTCGGGGTCGATCGCGGTGAGCGCCTTCGTGACGGCCAGCCGATCGACAATCGGGGTGCCGGCGGACGGGGGCACGGCGCTCGCGGGCCCGGCAAGCGTGGGCACGGCGCCCGCAGGCCCGGGGCCCGCCGGCCCGGCAAGCGCGGGCGCGGCAGCCCGGGCGGGAACGGCCACGACACTGGCGGACGGCGCAGGGGTACCACGCTCGGGCACGGCACTGCGCTCGGCGGTGGCCACCAGGTACGCCGGGGCCCCGCCGGCCACCGCCGCGACGTGGGTGGCCGCGTGGCCCTCCAGCACCCTGACTCCCGCCGCCTCAACGGCCGGAACGTACGGCGAATCTGCCGAACGATCGCACGCGGTGACCGAAGCGCCTGCCCGCGCCGCGAGGATCGCGGCCGCGGACGCCCCGGCTC
>DAIDTV010000065.1 GCA_027457005.1 Chloroflexota bacterium | reverse complement strand
CATCCGGCTGATGTGCTCCGGCCGGCTCGACCCGACCTTCGTGCTGAAGGCGTTCGCGGAGGGCGCCGACGGCGTGATGATCAGCGGCTGCCATCCCGGCGACTGCCACTACGTCGACCAGAACTACAAGACCATGCGGCGCTACCAGCTGCTCCAGCGAACGCTCGCGCAGTTCGGCATCGAGCCGGGGCGCCTGCGGCTCACCTGGGCGAGCGCGGGCGAGGGCGCGATCTTCGCGCAGGAGGTCACCACGTTCGTGGAGCAGGTCCGCGCGCTCGGCCCGCTGGCCTGGCCGTCCGCAACCATGGTCACCGACGGCGACGCCGGGTGCGCCGCGCCGCTCGATCCGGAGGCGACCGCGTGAGCGCCACCTCCGCGAACGGGAAGCCGAAGTTCGCCATGTACTGGGCGGCATCCTGTGGGGGGTGCGACATCGCCGTCCTCAACACCGGTGCCAAGGTGCTGGAGGTGGACGCGGCGTTCGACGTGGTGTTCTGGCCGGTCGCGATGGACGCCAAGTACCGCGACGTCGAGGCGCTGCCGGACGGCTCCATCGCCCTCACGCTCTTCAGCGGCAGCATCCGCAACAGCGAGAACGAGGAGCTTGCGCACCTGCTGCGGCGCAAGTCGCAGCTGCTGGTCGCCTTCGGGTCCTGCGCCGGCGAGGGGTGCATCCCCGGGCTCGCGAACCTGTCAAGCCGCGGCGCGATCTTCGACGCCTCCTACGAGTCGGTCTCGCCCGACAACCCGCAGCACCTCCGGCCGCTGCCCTCCGTGACGGTGTCCGAGGGCGAGCTGCACATCCCGGAGTTCTGCCCCACGGTCCGCACGCTCGACCAGGTCGTGCGGGTCGACTACTACATCCCCGGGTGCCCGCCGGAGCCGCACCAGATCGCCGCCGTGCTCGATCTCGCCATCGCCGCGTTCGCCGGCAGGGCCGAGCTCCCGCCGGCCGGGTCCGTGCTGGGTGCGGGGCACTCCACCGTCTGCGACGAATGCGGCCGCGAGCGGCACGCCAAGACCATCACCTCGTTCGCCCGGATCCAGTCGCTCCCGCGGCTCGATCCCGCGCTGTGCCTGCTCGAGCAGGGGATCCCCTGCAACGGGCCGGCCACGCGCGACGGCTGCGGGGCGCTCTGTCCGGCCGCCGGGGCGCAGTGCATCGGCTGCTACGGGCCTGCGGACGGCGTGGTCGACTTCGGGGCGCGGCTCATGTCGGCCTTCGCCGCGGGGAGCGACGCCACCGACCCGGCCGCGATCGACGGCGTCCTCGACGGCATCCCGGACCCGGCCGGCCAGTTCTACCGCTTCAACCTGGCGAAGTCGCTGCTGCGCGCCGGCCGGGCCGCGTGGGCCGACGACGACAGGCAGTGACGGGGAGCAGGACGGCCACCATGCAGCGCATCACCATCGACCCGATCACCCGCCTCGAGGGGCACGGCAAGATCGAGATCTTCCTCGACGAGCACGGCGACGTCGCCAACACCTACTTCCAGATCCCGGAGCTCCGCGGCTTCGAGCGGTTCTGCGTGGGCCGGCCGGTGGAGGAGATGCCGGTCCTAACCAACCGCATCTGCGGCGTGTGCCCGGAGGCGCACCACATGGCGGCGGCCAAGGCGGCGGACGCCGTCTACCACGTCACCCCGCCCCGGCCCGCGCGCCTGCTCCGCGAGCTGCTCTACAGCGGCTTCTACTTCACCGACCACACCACGCACTTCTACGCGCTCGGGGGGCCCGACTTCATCGTCGGACCGGATGCCCCGGTCTCCGAGCGGAGCATCCTGGGCGTGGTGCGGAAGGTCGGCCTGGAGATCGGCGGGCGGGTCATCCAGGCGCGTCGCTCGGGTCACCGGGTGATCGAGATCATCGGTGGACGCGGCGTCCACCCGGTGACCGCCGTCCCCGGCGGCATGACCAAGTCGATCACCGAGGCCGAGCGGGCGGAGATCGAGGAGATCGGTCGCTGGGCCATCGAGTTCGCCCAGGGCAGTCTCCAGCTCTTCGACCAGATCGTCCTGAACGACCCGGCGTATCGCGACCTGCTCACCGGCGAGGCCTACACGGACCGCACGTACTACATGGGCCTGGTCGACGACGGACAGCGTCCCAACTTCTACGACGGCCGGGTGCGCGTGGTCGCGCCGGACGGCGAGCCGCTGGGTTCCTACGAGCCCGCCGAGTACACCGACTGGATCGCCGAGCACGTCGAGCCGTGGACCTACCTGAAGTTCCCCTACCTGAAGCGCGTGGGCTGGAAGGGCTTCGTCGACGGCAAGGAGTCGGGCGTCTACGTCGCGTCGCCGCTGGCGCGGCTGAACGTCGCGGACGGGATGGCGACGCCGCTGGCCCAGGCCGAGTTCGAGCGTTTCTTCGCCACCCTGGCGCCGGAGCCGTCGGCGTCGGGCCGTCACGGCATGGTCCACAACCGGCTCGCGACCCACTGGGCGAGGCTGATCGAGCTGCTGTACGCCGCGGAACGCATGCTCGAGCTCGCGCGAGACCCGGAGATCACCTCGGACGACGTGCGGACCGTGCCCACCGAGAAGCCGACCGAGGGCGTGGGGACCGTCGAGGCGCCGCGGGGCACGCTCACCCACCACTACTGGACGGACGAGCGCGGGCTCCTGACGCGAGTCAACCTCGTGGTGGGCACCACCAACAACTACGCGCCGATCTCGATGTCGGTGCGGCGCGCCGCCCAGAGCTTCATCAGGTCGGGCACGGTGGTCACCGACGGTCTGCTGAACCGCGTCGAGATGGCGTTCCGCTCGTACGACCCGTGCTTCGGGTGCGCGACGCATTCGCTGCCGGGCCAGATGCCGCTCGAGGTCACCATTCACGACGCCGACGGCGCGATCGTCGACGTCCTGCGGCAGTACTGCTGAGCGGGGCCGCGACACGCGATGAGCGAACCGCCTGCGGGGACCACGCTCGTGCTGGGGCTCGGGAACCCGATTCTCGGCGACGACGGTGTGGGCTGGCGCGTCGTCGAGGAGATCGAGGCGGTGCTGGGTGCCAGCACGCCGGCCAGCCCCGGGGCGTGCGATCCGGGCCCGGACCGCGTGGAGGTGGACCGCCTCTCACTGGGAGGCCTCCGGCTGATGGAGCGCCTCATCGGCTACGAGCGGGCGATCCTCGTCGACGCAATCGCCACCGGCGAGGCGCCGCCCGGGACCGTGCGCTGCCTTCGGCTGGACGACCTGCCCGACCGGGGACGGGACCGACTCGCGTCGGCGCACGACAGCTCGCTCGGCGCGGCGCTGGTCCTCGGCCGGGCGCTCGGCGCCCAGCTCCCCGTCGCGCCGTGGATCGTGGCCGTCGAGGCGGACCTCGACGTCGAGGTCACCGACCAGCTGTCGCCGGCCGTCGCCGGGGCCGTGCCGCGTGCCGCGGCGGAGGTGTTGCGGTTGCTGGGGCTCGAGACGGCGGGAATGGGGAAAGGGAGTGCGGACGGTGCATGAGCTGACGGCCACGCAGCGGATCCTGGACGCCGCGCTGGCGGAGGGCCGTGCGCGAGGCGGGCAGCCCCTGCGCGTCGTGCGGCTCCAGCTCGGGGTGCTGTCCGGCGTGACCGAGGACTCGATCCGCTTCTACTGGGACCTGCTCACCCCCGGCACGGCCGCCGCGGGGGCGCGGCTCGAGGTGGAACGCATGCCCGGGCGCGTCGAGTGTCGCGGGTGCGGGCGCGTGAGCGACGTCGACGACGACTTCCCGATGTGCCCGGCCTGCGCCGGGGTCGACCTGGTGGTGCTCGCCGGTGACGGCTGCGCCATCGAGGCGGTGGAGACCGCCGAACTCTACCCCGCGACGCCACGGGAGGTGGTCATCGCGCAGCGCTGACGACGGGGCCCGGCACCGCGCCGGGCCGGCAGGGAGCACGCCGGCCGGCGGGCCGGCGTCCACACCAGGCAGGCTCGCTCCAGGCGACGAGACGGACGCGGTACCGCCGGGGCGGGCGAAGGAGATCGGGACCATGGGCCAGCCGTTCGTGATCCAGCTCGAGAATCGCCCGGGAGAGCTCGCTCACGTGACGCGGGCCCTTGCCATGCGTGGCATCAACATCCAGTCCATCGCCGGCAGTGGCGCCGGGACCCGGATGTGCGCAATGCTCACCACCGATGACGACGAGATGACCCGCGAGGTCCTCCACAGCATGGGGATCCCGTTCGTCGAGGGCGACACCCTCTGCGTGGAGGTCGAGGACCGGCCGGGAGGCATCGCCGAGCTGACCGAGAAGCTCTCTGCCGCCAGCGTCAACATCACCGGGATCCTGGTGGTGGGGCGCCGCAATTCGCTGATCCAGATCGCGTTCACGGTCGACGACGAGGCCCGCGCGCGGGAAGTCCTCGG
This sequence comes from Chloroflexota bacterium, assembly GCA_027457005.1. GTDB lineage: Bacteria > Chloroflexota > Limnocylindria > Limnocylindrales > CSP1-4 > JAJYNJ01. The sequence continues at coordinate 3,944 of DAIDTV010000065.1, read as the reverse complement.
GTTGCCGGTGATCCACGCGCTCGCGTCGGCCCGCTGAGGCGCGCTGCCATACCCCGGCGCGCGCTGCGTCGCCCGCCGGGGCGAGCCGCCTCAGCCCACCGCGCGCCTGCCCCGGGTCACCCGGCCGGCCGGCGCGCGTGCCACGCCGGCCGCCGCGTGCACGGCCGCCCGGTGGAGGCTTCCGAGATGCAGCCTGGCGAGGGCCAGCAGGAGCCCCAGCAGGTGGACCCGTGAGGGCACGGCCACGTACCGTGGCTCCCAGCGCGGTGCGAACTTGTCCTTGAAGAAGGCGAGCCCCTCCACGTCGTAGAAGGGACGAACCAGCCGGGCGATGGCGGCCAGCGCGCGCTCCTCCACGCGCTGCCCGGCGGGATCGAGGCCGCTCAACGGCGCGAGGCCCAGCGACAGGGTCCTGGCCCCGGCGTCCCGGAACCGCTCCGCGGCCTCGGCGAGGCAGAACTCCACCGCCCCGGGCACGCCGCCCGGAATGCGGCGGATCAGGTCTAGCACGTACCCGTGGTCCGCGCCGGTCGGCCGGAACGAGACGAAGGCAATGGGCGCGCCGCTGGCGTCCACGGCGATGGCGAGCGGCGCATGCCGCAGTTCGTCCGGCGAGAACCGGCCGATGGTGAAGCCCATCTCGGTCGAGCCGGCGGCCGCTCGCCAGGCGGCATCGACCGCGGCGAGCGACGGCCCGACCCGGTCGGTGGCCGCGCCCAGCCCGTCGGGATGCCACGCCACCGTGAGGCCGCCGCGCCGCGCCCGCGTGATGGTGTGCCGGAGGTTCGCGCGCCGCGCCCCCGAGAGGCTGAACGTCGTGAGGTCGATCACCGCCTCACGCCCGATCGGCGAGGCCTGGAAGCCGAGCGCGCGCAACCGCTCCAGGCTGCCCTCCGACGCCTGGTACACCACCGGAACCCAGTCGTGCCGCCGGCACGCATCGACGAACGACGCGAAGACGGGCCACCGGTCACGCTCGCTTCCGACCGGATCGCCCACCGCGACGGCAACGCGGCCGTCCCGCCCGTACGACACGAACCCTTCCCGGCCGGCCGGGCTGAACCAGCGCTTGTCCTCGGCGACCTGGAAGGGGAGCAGGGCGCCCCGTCCGTACCGACGGCCAAGCTCGCGCACCCTCGCGGGAAGGTCGACCGGGGAAGCGTCGTCGCCGATCGGGCGCAGCATCGCGAGCAGCGCCAGCGCCACCGCCAGCCGCGAGGCCACCGCCATCACCAGGATCAGCGTGGTGCGGGGACCGGACGGTGGCGCGGAGAGGTCCCCGAAGGCCAGCCAGCGGCTCAGGGCCCCGGCGAGGCCGGCCAGGTCGGGCAGTTCGGCCGGAAGCTGTGCCGGCAGCGCATCGGCGGGGTCGCGGAGCACGAGCAGGACCGTCTCCAGGGCCGCGATGGCGCCGCCTGCGGCAAGGAGCCCCCAGGCGGTCCAGCTCCAGGTCCTCGCCGACCGAACTCCGTAGCGCTTCCGGTCGAGTGTCAGCAGCGCCAGCGCGATCCCGGCGACGACTCCGCCGGCCGTGTGCCCCAGGCCGAGCAGCTGCACCGGCACACCCGCGGCGAAGACCAGGATCGCCAGCCACCAGGCCAGCCGCTTGCCGCGGAAGAGCCCGACGGTGAGCGTGGCCAGGCCGATGGCGCTGAGGGCGGCGATCAGGGGGTCCGCGGCGGGTGTGTCGAACGGGAGCAGCGCCTGGATGCCCGCAAGGCTCGCCTGCCCGAACGCGAACGCGTCGGTGAGCGCCACGAAGGCACCGACCGCCATGACCAGCCGGGGCAGCAGGCTCGCGGCATGCCCCGCTCGCGCCCCCTGCCGGGCGAGCGGCCCGCCCCGGTGGGCGGGCGCCGGCGGGTTCGTCGGCATCGCGGCCTCGTTCGCCGGCAGCGCACCCTCATTCGTCGGCATCGCGGCCTCGTTCGCCGGCACGCTCATCCGAGGACCCCCGTCCGCACTTCCCGTTCCGCGATGGCCTGGAGTGCGGGAAGGAACTCCTGGCGGACCGCCTTCCAGGCGTGCCCCAGCTGGTTCCACAGGAAGTCGGTGGGGTACCCGTCGCGCGTGAGCACCGCGGCGAACCGGCTCGCCTGTGCCCCGAACACCCCGAGGCCGGGCTGCGCCGACAGCACCAGGAAGAGCTGGCTCCGCACGGCCGACGAGAGGGTGTCCGCGGTCTGCATCGGGGAGTTGGCCGCGATCACGGAGGCGACGTGCCCGAACGGCATCCACGCGTTGACAGTCTCGCCGCTGCTCAGGCCCGCCTCGAAGTACCCGGCGAAGATCGCCGCCTGGCGGAACACGCCGGGGTGACGCAGGAGGAGGTTCGCGGCACAGAAGCCACCCTGCGAGAAACCGGCGATGGTGCGGGCCCGGGGATCGGCAATGGTGCGGTAGTGGCTGTCGACGTACCGCACGACCGTGGAGGAGACGTACGTGTCCGTCCACTCCCGACCGTCGTACGAGTTGGCGCACTCGCTGTTCGGGAAAGGGCCGCCCGCGAGGTCGACGAACGCCACGATGCTGGGGGGCAGCGTTCCGGCGGTGATGGCCTGGTCGAGCAGGGCGGTCACGTGGATGCCCATCGACCAGTGGGTCAGGTCCCAGGGCACCGTGTAGATCACCGGGTATCGCCGGGCGCCGCTGGAGTAGCCGGGTGGCAGGTAGATCCAGACCGGCGAGCTCGTCTGGCTGCTCCCGCGCCAGGGCGAGGGAAGCGTGAAGCTGACCACCTGTCCCTGTCCCGAGGGCCTGGAGGCGAGCCACGGCTGCGTCGAGGCGATGGCTCCCGCGCTGACGATGCCCGGCCCGACCGACCCAGGCGCAGCGCCGCTGCCGCCGGCGCCGAGCGCTCCAGCCGGGCCGCCCGATCCGCTTGCCTCGCCCGTCCCGGTCGCGGTGCCGGCCCCGCCCGGGGAGCCCGAAGCGCCGCCACTCGCCCCGCTGCCTCCGGGAGCACTGTTGCTGACCCCCTGCCCGACGCTGCTCGAGCTTCCGCCGACCAGCGGCGGGGCCTGCTGCAGGCCACCCTTCGTCATCGCGACGTCCGGCGTGTAGTTGACCATGTCGGCCAGGGTGGGGACCGAACCGAGCACGACGACCAGGGCCACGATCGGGGCGACGATCCGCACGGCCCGGCGGCGGCCAACCGTCCCGCCCCTGCGGAGACCGGCCAGCAGCAGCCAGCCGGCGAACAGCCAGCGCCGGACCTCGATCGCGAGCGTGGCCATCGCCCAGCCGATCGCAAGGGTGGTCCCGGCAAGCGTCACCGCGGTCGCCAGCCACCCCAGCGGCACGAAGCCGTCCGGGCCGGGCGTCGCGACGGCGGCCGCGGTCTCGGCGACGAACGCCCGGCCGAACACGACCCCCAGCGCGACGTACGCCACCAGGATCGGCGCGACGCGACGTCCGGTCAGGAGGGCGCCCAGCGCGGCGCCGAGCCCGCCGACGGTCAGTCCCGTGATCAGGCTGGCCCGGTCGGGGTCGAACCCCATCGCCTCGAGCGCCACGTTGGATCCCGAGATCGCGCCGCTTGCGCGCAGCCCGAGGATGAGGGCCACGCCGACCAGGATTCCGGCCGCGGGCCCCCACGCGATCCGCGCGAGCGACGGCGGGAACCGGGACGCCCGGGCGCGCCCGCGCGCGAACGCCCCGACCAGAGCCGTGACGCCTGACATGGGGATGGGGTGGACTCCAGTGCTGGTTCCCGGGATGCAGCGTGATTCAAGTCCAGGCGGGCCCGCACCTCAACAGGCAAAACCGTTAAGTTGCGTTAAGGGCGCCGGGCTGGTTCAGGCCGTGTTCAGGCCGGGGTGGTACGAACCGCGACCCGGCGGCACGATGGCCGGGCCACAGTTCGGGGCAGGCCCGGCAGGACACCGGCACGCAACGACACGAGGAGGTTCCGATCACGCACCGCCCGCGCGCCGGCCATCGTG
>DAIDTV010000064.1 GCA_027457005.1 Chloroflexota bacterium | reverse complement strand
GGTCGCGGTCGAGCGGGCGCCGTGGTGCCTGGAGGAGTTCTGAGCGTCGCCGTGCGGACGCCGGGCGGGGGCGGTCGCCAGCCCCGGGGGGCCGGTCGCCAGCCCCGGGGGCGGTCGCCAGCCCCGGGGGCGGACGCGGCTCAGTGATCGCTGGAAGGGCCCGCGGCCCCGCCGTTCCGCTGTGCTCCGGTTGTCGCCTTGGGCTGCCGGTCGGTCGACGAGCGGCCCGGTGCCGACTCGAGGCCCTGTGGCTCCGGGGTCGCATGCGGCTTCGCCGTTCGCTCGGGTTGTCCGTGCGCCTTTGGCGTCGCCACCGGCGTGCACCCCGCCTGCGATCGCCCCTTGGCGACGCCCTGTCCGTGCTCGCTCGCGGGACCACAGGTGGGGGCGGCCGCAGGGGCGTGTGCCGGAGTGTCGGTCGCGGCGGGCACGAGCGGCACGGGCGGTTCGACGTTGGCGGGGGCCGGGGCGAACTGCGGGACCACGTGCGAGGCGAGGTCGAGGAGCGGGCCGCGGGCGGCGAAGGCGGTGGCGGACGCGGCCAGGACCATGCCGGCAGCGACCAGGAGGGCAGCGGCGTGACTCCGCACGCCACTCCGCATGCTCGAGTCGCGTGCCGACGCGGCGGCCGTCGCCGGCGGCTCGGTCAGCGATCCCAGCGGTTGCCTGCACAGCTGGCAGAAGCGGTCGCCCGGACCGTTCGCGGTGCCGCAGAAGATGCAGTGGAGAGGGGCCCCCATCGCGGTTCGGCTCGCTGCGGAGTTGTCCGCTGCAAGGATGGGATCCGGACGGCCGCGGCTCAATAGCCCGTCCGGGCCGGGCCACGGCCGTCCTGGTAGTACTACGTGGGTATCGGGCCCTGGATATCAGGCCGCCGCAGGCTCGGCCAGGACGCCGGCCGGCTCTGCCTCCGCGACGGGGCGCTTCAGCGTCGACACCACCACGGCGGTGACCACCGTGCCCACCACGATCGACAGGACGTACAGCGGCAGGTCCGTGAGCACGTTCGGGATCGGGAGGACGAACACGCCGCCGTGCGGTGCCCGGAGCTGGATCCCGAAGGCCATGCTCATCGCCGCCGTGATCGCCGAGCCGGTCATGATGCTGGGGATCACCCGGAAGGGATCCGCCGCGGCGAACGGGATGGCTCCCTCGGTGATGAACGACAGGCCCAGCACCCAGGCTGCCTCGCCGGCCTCCTTCTCCTCCGCGTTGAACTTGCGGGGGGCGATGACGGTGGCCAGCGCGAGCCCGAGCGGAGGCACCATGCCGGCGGCCATGACCGCGGCCATGGGCGTGTAGACGTTCGATGCCAGCAGGCCCACGGCGAAGGTGTAGGCCGCCTTGTTCACCGGGCCGCCCATGTCGAACGCCATCATCAGGCCCAGGATCAGGCCGAGCACGATCGCGCTGCCGCCGGTCAGGCCCTTGAGCCAGGTCGTCAGGTCGGTGGTGACCGCCTTGATCGGCTCGCCGACGACGTAGATCATCACGAGCCCTACGACGAGGGAGGTCAGGAGCGGCACGATGAGGACCGGCATGAGGCCCTGCAGGGTCCGGGGGAGATGGATCGTCCGGACCAGCCAGAGCGCGAGGTATCCGGCCAGGAAGCCCGCGATTATGCCCCCCAGAAAGCCGGCGCCGACCTGGGTCGAGATCAACCCGCCGATCATCCCGGGCGCGAGACCCGGGCGATCGGCGATCGAATACGCGATGTACCCGGACAGGATCGGCACGAAGAGCGCGAACGCCGACTGCGCCCCGATCCGGTAGAGCGCCGCGGCGAGGGTGCCCTGCTGCTCGTAGGCATGGATGCCGAACGCGAACGAGAGCGCGATCAGGATGCCGCCCGCGACGACGAACGGGATCATGAACGAGACGCCGCTCATGAGGTGCTTGTAGGGGCCCTTCTGGCTCGACTTCCGCTGCTCCTTCGCGGCCGAGATGCGGGCCAGGTAGTCGCCCTGCGCGGCGGGCTGTGCGCCGCCCCCGGCGGCCGGCACGGGCGCGGCGCTCGCGAGCTGTGCCGCCTGCGCGATCAGCCCGGCGGCGTTGCGGATTGCGTCGCCCGTGGAGGCATGCACGATCGGCTTCCCGGCGAACCGGTCCTCGGCAACGTTGGTGTCCGCGGCGATGATGACGGCGTCTGCCTGTGCCGCCTCCTCGTCGGTGATCCGGTTCTCTGCGCCGATGCTCCCCTGGGTCTCCACCTTGATCGCGATGCCCGCCTCGGCCGCGGCCTTGCTGAGGGCCTCGGCGGCCATGTAGGTGTGGGCGATCCCGGTCGGGCAGGATGTGATCGCGACCAGGCGCTGGACTGCCATGACGGACTCCTTCCGATGTGCTGCGTGATCCCGACGTGCGTTCGGCAGGTCGTGCTACGAGGCGAGGGTCAGCCTTCCCGTGAGCAGCTCCATCACCGCATCGGCCGTCGTGCTGGTGCGGAGTGCGTCGCGGAAGTCGTCGTGCATCAGGGCCCGGGCGAGGGCGGCCAGCATGCGCAGGTGGTCGTCGCTCGCGTGCTCGGGGCTCGTGATCAGGAAGATGAGGTCCACGCTGTGCACCTCGCGTTCGGCGTCGGGCGACGCGCCGGCGTCCGCCACCGCCTCGCCGGGCCATTCCACGCCGGCGTTGCGACGCCCGAATGCCAGCGCGGCCCGCAGCACATGCGCGCTCTTCGCGTGCGGGATCGCGACCCCGAAGCCGATGTTGGTGCTCCCGATTGCCTCGCGCTCGAGTGCGGCCTCGGCGACGAGGCGCGCGTCGTCCACCGCGTCCAGGGCCTCGAGGCGACGAGCCAGTTCGAGGATCGCGTCGTCGCGGCCCCGCGCGGCGAGCTCGAGAACGATCGACTCCGGGCCGATCAGGTCGCGTACGGTGGTGTCGGGCATCGGTTTCAACCTCCTGTGGCGATGTGGGCCGCGGCTTGCTCGACGGCGAGCCGGCAGGCGGCGAAGAATGCGTCCGGGGCGATGGGTTCGGCCGGGTCTCTCCCGGCGAGCTCGACGGCGAGGCGCGCCACCATGGCGTCGCCGGCGCCCACCGTCGTCGTGAGCCGCCCGGGGGCCGCCTCGATTGCCCCGGCCGCGAATGCCTGTGCGGCGCTTCCCAGGGCCGCCACCGCTCCGTCCGCGCCGAGCGAGAGCAGCACGGCCCGCGGGCCCCGCCCGACGATCTCCAGGGCCGCCCGGCAGGCATCGTCGTCGCCGCCGATCGCGCGCCCCAGGATCGTCTCGGCCTCCAGGCGGTTGGGTTTCACCAGGAACGGCCCGGCGCCGATGGCTCGCGTCAGCGGCTCGTCGCTGGCGTCGACGATGGTCGCAACCTCGCCGGCGCTCCGGCGCAATTCCCGCGTCCAGCGGGCGTAGATGTCGACGGGGACCCCGGCCGGGAGGCTGCCCGCCATCACCACCACGGCGGGGCGCTCGCGCGCCACGGTCTCGAACAGGTCGGCGGCGAGTGCGTCGAGGATCTCCGGGCCGACCTCGGGCCCGGTGCCGTTGATCTCGGTCATGCGGCCATCCGTCTGCTCGATGAGCTTCAGGTTGGTCCGGGTCTCCCCTTCGATCCCGACGAAGCGCGCGCGGATCCCGCGAGCCGCCAGGTGCTGCTCGATGCGGGCCGCCTGGTCCTCGCCGGCGACGCCCAGCGCGACCACCGGGGCCCCGAGCCTGCCGGCGGTACGTGCCACGTTGATCCCCTTGCCGCCGATCGCGGCCCTTGACATCGACGTGCGGTGCGTCGCGCCCGGCTCGAGCCGGTCGATCCAGACGGTCCGATCGATGGCCGGGTTGAGCGTGACAGTGACGATGGAGCGCATCACGCGTCCTCCTCCGATCGAGTCTGGCCGGGCGCCGTGCCCGTCGCCGCCGTGATGCCGCCCGCGGGCACGGCCCGCACCCGCAGTCCGGCTGCCTGGAGCGCCTCGACCTCGCCGGCCGGCGCGCCTTCGTCGGTCACGAGGAGGTCGACCTCGTCCAGGCCGGCGACCCGGGCGAAGCTCACGGCGCCGAGCTTGCTGCTGTCGGCCAGCACAATGGCCGTGCGCCCGGCCGCGATCATGCGAGCCTTGGTCGCGGCCTCCTCCCAGGTGGGCGTGGTCAACCCGGCCCCGGCGGCGACGCCGTTCATGCCGAGGAAGGCGATGTCGACATGCATCTGCTCGATCGCCCGTTCGGCCAGCGGTCCGACCAGCGCCAGGGTCCGCTCCTTCACCTGGCCGCCGGTGATGACCAGCCGGAGGTGCTGCGCGAGCTCGACCGCGATCGGGATGGAGTTGGTGGCAACCGTCACGTCCGTCCGCGTGCGCAGGACCCGGGCCAGCTCGAGGGTGCTGGTGCCTGCGTCCAGGAACACGGTCTGGCCGGGCTGCACCAGCTCGGCGGCGGCCCGCGCGATCGACACCTTCTGCGCTCGGTTCGCCGTCTCCTTCTCCCCGAAGGAAGGCTCGAAGCGGCTGGATGGCACGGCCCCTCCGCGTGTACGCTCGACCGCACCATCCTGCGAGAGCACCTGGAGGTCGCGCCGGATGGTGGATTCGGAGACGCCGAAGCGGAGGGCCAGGGCCGGGACCTCGGCGCGTGCGTCGGTCGCGAGCACGTCCAGGATCTGCCGGCGGCGTTCCGCGGTCATCATCGTGGTGGAACCTCCCCGCTCTGGATCTGCTCGTGGCGAGCACTGCGATTGCGTATTGACGCTCAGTCATGCGCATGATAGCGTGATCCGCGCAGATGTCAAGCGGTATTGCGCAAGTTCAAGCGACATGTGCGCACTAACGCGCAGAGACGAGCAGGGGCAGGCCCCGGGAGGACGCACGTGGAGGCGGTCGAGCTGGAAGTCCGGAACCCGTCGGGGCTGCACGCGCGCCCGGCGTCGATCTTCGTGAAGACGGCGGCGGGGTTCCGCTCGCGCGTCCAGATCCAGAACCTGACCCGGGGCACGGCGCCGGGGGACGCCAAGAGCATCCTGACCATGCTCGCGGCCGGCGTGAAACAGGGGCACCTCGTGCGCATCACGGCGGACGGCGAGGATGAGGCCGGGGCGATCGCGTCGCTCTCCGAGCTCGTGCGATCCGGTATCGGCGAGCCCCTGGAGTAGCCGGGCGCGGCTCTAACCGCTCGCGGTCGGCGGCGCGCGGTCCCGGTCCCTGTCCGCCGCGCGCGCCCCAGTTCCTGCGCTCGCTCGGACCTCCGGGGCCGGCCCCTAATCCGAACGAGGCCGGGAGCGCGGTCGAGTTGTGCGCCGGTCCGTGGAACTCATCGCGGCGCGACCCGCGTCGCCCTCGTGCAGGCCGGCCCGCAGGGCCGCCTTGTGGGCCCGCTTCCCGGCCTGGTACGCGGCGAGCGCCTCGGGGGAATCGACGTCGCCCAGGGTGGGGTGGTCGGGGAGCACGGCCTCGAGCCCCGGAAGCTCCAGTCCGAAGCGGCGGGCCAGCACAGCCGCGATGGTCCCGGCCTTCATCTCCCCGATGCCGGGCAGCCCCAGCAGCCGGGATCGCAGATCGGGGCCGTCCGCAGCCTGCAGCCAGACGCGCGCCGCATCGCCGCCGTAGGAGGACGCGACGGTGGAGCAGAGCGCCTGCACCCGGGCCGCCATGGCGCCCGGAAAGCGGTGCAGCGCGGGACGTTCGGCGAACACGCTCGCCAGCTCACCAGGGTCCATCCCCGCGATGCGGACCGCGTCCAGCGGGGCACCCAGCCGCCGCTGCAGTTCGTACGGGCCGATGAACGCCTTCTGGAGTGGAACCTGCTGGTCGAGTGTGAACCCGATCAACAGCGCCAGCGGGTCGCGGGCAAGGAGTCGGTCGGCCTCGTCGTCGCCCGTGTAGACGAGCCGGTCGGGGGCTTTCATGGTGCGGCCGATGGTACCCGGCCCGCGCCATTTCGCGAAGCCGGTGGTGGCCCGGTGAAACCGACCTCCCCCGCGCCGACGTATGCCCGCCATGGCGGAGCTGCCACGTCCCGTGTGGCCGCCCGCAGGGTCAGAGGAGTCCCGCCCGATGCACCACTCCCGGTGGACCCGTCGCCTGGCTCTGCCCGGGCTGTTCGCGTCCCTGCTCATCGTCATCGCGTCCTGGTCGGCGGCCGGGGTGGATGCCGTCTCGTACGGCAGCCCGGCGCCGAGCGCTTCCCCGACCGTAACGCCCGTGCCGTCCAGCCTGCAGCTGGGTGCCGGCACGAGCGCGACGCTCGGCTCTTACCTCACCGGCCCGTCCGGGCTCACCCTGTACACGCTCTCGTCGGACCCGACCGGCGGCAGCGCCTGCACCGGCCAGTGTCTTTCCTTCTGGCCCCCGCTCCTGGTGGCTCCGGGAGGCACCGTAACGGGCCCGTCCGGAGCGACCGGCACGCTGTCGACCTTCACGCGCGCGGATACCGGGGCCACCCAGGTCACCTACGACGGCCGGGCGCTCTACTACTTCAGCAAGGACGCGTCCGCCGGCCAGACCAACGGACAGGGGATCAAGGCCCTGGGAGGCATCTGGCAGGTCGCGGCCCTCTCCGGCGCGCCGTCCGGAATCCAGGTCGGGGTCGCCACGAGCGCGACGCTCGGTGCGTACCTGACCGGACCCAGCGGGCACGCCCTCTACACGCTCTCGTCCGAGTCGACCTCCGCGCCGGCCTGCAGCGGGCCCTGCCTCGTGAACTGGCCGCCGCTGCTGGTGGCGCCGGGCGGGTCGGTGACGGGCGCCGCGGGAGCGACGGGTACCTTCGGCACGTTCGTTCGCGCGGACGGGACCACGCAGGTCACGTACGACGGGCACCCCGTCTACTACTTCGCCCATGACACGGCCGCCGGTCAGACCAACGGCGAGGGGATCGCCGCTCTCGGCGGGGTGTGGCACGTGGCGCTGGCGGCCGCGGCCGTGGCCACGAGCACGCCGAGCGCCTCTCCGGCGGCGAGCGCGTCACTGCCGCCGACCAGTGCGGCGGGCGGCCAGACCAACGGAGGACCGGGCGGGGTGCCGCCGCTGCTCGTCCTGATCCTGGGCCTCGGTGCCGCCTCGATCGTGGCCGGCACGATCCTCTCGACGGCGCCCCGGCGCCGCTGACCACTCTCGCGGGCCGGTGACGGCGGGAGCTGTTGCGAACACTTCACCGCATCCTCACCGGCCCGCGACCCGCCTGCGGGATACTGGCGTTCCCCGTCCTGCAGGAGGAGCACCATGCCCGATCCCCTCAGCCGCGCCATCGAGCCCACGTTCCTTCGCTGGGACGCCACGGCGCCGGCGGTGGCCGGCCACGTGGTCGCCGGGATCGCGCAGTACGGAATCGTCCTGGCGATCCTCGCGGTGGGCCTGGGGGCTCTGTGGGCTGCCTCGGGCACGCCGCGCGAACGAGTGATCGCGACCTGCATCCGCATCGCGCCCGGCATCGCGGCGGTGGCCATCGCGCTCGTGATCGCCCACGTGGCGGGGCTCCTGCTCCCCGAGACCCGCCCGTTCGTGCTGCTCGGACAGGCGCCGCTCTTCCCGCACGCCGCCGACGCGAGCTTCCCTAGCGACCACGTGAGCGGCGGCATGGCGATGCTCGCCGCGCGAGTGGGGAGCCGGTCCAGGGCCGTGACCGTCGTGATCGTGGCGGCGGTTGGCATCGCCCGCGTGGTGGCGGGCGTGCACTGGCTCGACGACATCTTCGGCGCGGCCGTCCTCGGGCTCGTGGTGGCCTGGGTGGTCACCCTGGCGTGGACGGCGGTCGCGCCCCGGCTGGGGGAGGCCCTGGCCGCCTGATGCCGCGGCCGTGCCGTGCTCAGGCCGTGCCGTGCCCCGGCCGCCTCAGCCCGCTCAGTCGCTCCGGGCCGGCCGCCTCGGCATGGTCAGGCGCCCCGGGTCAGCCGCCCGGGGCCCGCACTTCCTCCGGCAACCCCGCTGCGGCGGAGGAATCCAGCAGCCAGGTCGCGCCCTCGCGCGCCGCGAGCTGCGACGGGTACCGATGCGGGTCACGCGCCCCCGCCAGCACCGCCGCCACGATCGCCGCCTTGGCCGCGCCGGCCACCATCACGAGGACGTCCCGGGCATTCTCGGTGAGCCGCGGGGAGCAGGTGACCCGCGGGATGTGCGGACTCGCGGTGGTGGGAGCCGGCACGCCTGCGCAGATCGGCGGCGCCGGTGCGTCCACCAGCGGGCTGCCGGGGAAGCACGACAGGAAGTGGCCGTCCGGCCCCACGCCGAGCAGCACCAGGTCGAAGACCGGGAGCCCGCGGGCGTCGAGGGGCAGGGCCGCCAGCAGCCCCTCCGCGTACCGCGCGGCGCACCACGCGGGCCCCTCTCCGGCCGTGTCGGCCTCGGGGATGGGGAACGGATGGACGTTGCCTGCGGGGATCGCGATCCCCGATTCCCGGTCCAGGAGCGTGTCCTGCACCAGGCCCACGTTCGACTGGGGGTGGTCGAACGGGACGAACCTGTCGTCGCCCCACCAGAGCTCCACGCGACCCCAG
>DAIDTV010000063.1 GCA_027457005.1 Chloroflexota bacterium | reverse complement strand
GTGGCACAATGCGCCTCGGAGGGTCACACGCGGCGGTGACCCCGGCCGGGACGCACGGGGCAGGCGTCGAGCCGTTGAAACGCGTGCCGGGCCGGCACCCGGAGTGGAGGGAGACGACGATGCTCCGCCTCCTGCACCTGGCGGACGTGCACCTTGGCGCGCGACACGTCGAGCTTGGCTCGGCGGGCACAGAGCAGCGCGAGCGGCAGTGGCAGGCGTTCGAGGCCGCGCTGGCGCTGGCCACGTCGGATCACTGCGACCTCGTGGTGATCGCCGGCGACCTGTTCGACTCGAACGCACAGCCCAGGCGAACCATCGAGCGTGCCGCGAAGGCCATGGGCGCGGCAGTCGCCGCGGGAGCCCGGGTCGTGATCCTGCCCGGCGACAGCGATCCGTACGACGCCGCCTCGATCTACCGGACGTATGACCTGACCGCCCTCGCCGGACTGCCGCCCGACACCGACGGCCTGCACGTGCTGGTTCCCGGACGCATGACGCTGGTGGTCCCGGCCCTCGATCTCGCCGTGCGCGGGTACGTGGCGGCGCCCCCCGCGTCGCTCGACGAGGCACTCGGGGCACCGCGCGACGAGGCGGAGACCGGCGTGCGTCTGCGGATCGGCGTCGCGCACGGGCGAGTCGGCCCCGCGGGCACGACCGGCATGAGCGACCAGGGGGTGGCCGCATCGGGCCTGGACTACCTCGCGCTGGGCGGGGCCATGGAACCCGTCGACGGGGCGGCCGGCACGACCCGGTGGGCGGACCCCGGGCCGCCCGAGCTCCTCGACGCCGGCGCTTCGTCGCCGGGCCAGGCGCTCTTCGTCATGCTGGATCCGGATCGTCCGGAGCGCGCCCGCATCGAGCCGCGACCGGTGGGCCGCTCGCGTCGCCTCCGGGTCGACCTGCCGGCCGCCGGGTTCGAGGATGAGCTGGCGCTGATCGCGCACCTCGCGTCGCTTGCCGATGCGGACCTGGCGTGCGACGTCCACGTGTCGGGTACCCGGCCGGCCGGGCTGCTGCTGGACGAGGCGTCCCTGGAGGGCCGGCTCGCACCGGGGTTCCTGCACCTGAGAATCCACGACCAGACGCTGGCCGCGGGGCCCTCCGCCGCGGCTCCGCCCGAGTCGATCGGCGGAGCTTTCGCGCGTGACCTTGGCGACCGGATCGCTGCCGCCGCGACCGCGGGACATGCCGAGGAGGAGCGCGAGCTGCGCGAGCAGCTCGATCTCGGCGCCCGGTTGCTCGCCGGCTCCACCGGCATGCCGGTCTGAAGGGGGCGAGCGTGCGCGTCATCCGTCTTCACCTCCACGACATCCAGCGGCATGCCGACCTCGAACTGCGGCCGGCACCCGGCCTGACGGTCGTCCGCGGGCCCAACGAATCGGGCAAGGCCGCCGTCCGCCGCGCGATCGAGCTGGCCCTGTACGGCCGCACGGGCGACCCGGAGGCGCAGGTGCGGCGCTGGCAGGCGCCGGAGAGGCAGCCCGCCTCGGTCGAGCTCGACGTCGAGGCCGACGGCGACGAGGAGACCTCGTTCCGCGTGACGCGGACGTTCGCACAGGGTGGCGGGCAGGTCGAGCTGAGGACGCCGGACGGGCAACTGGAGGGCGACGCGGCCGAGCGACGCCTCGCCGAGCTGACGGGGCTTCCGACACTCGCGTTCTTCCGGTCGAGCGCCGTGCTGGACCACGCCGACCTGGCGGGCCTGGCCCGCGACGACGACGCTGTGCGCGAGCGTCTGGCCGCGACCGTCTCGGCCGGGGATCGCACCTTTGCCCGCAACCTGCGGGACCTGGCCGCGCAGCTCGCGGCAATCGACGGGACCGGCCTCCCGGCTCCCGGGCCGCTGGCCGCGGCCGAGGCGGAAGTCTCGCGGCTTGAGGGGGAGCTCGCGCGGGGCGAGGAGGAACTCCGGCAGCTGCGGGCCGGCCAGGAGGCGCTGTGGGCCGCGCAGAGCGAGCTCGCCGAGGTCGAGGCGCAGCTCGAGAGCGACCGCGAGCTGCTCGCGACGAGCGAGGAGGCCGTGCAGCTGCTCAGCGAGCAGGAGGAGGCCGAGGCCCGTCACGAGCGGTTCCAGCGCGCGGTGGTGGTGCGCGAGGAGATCGAGAAGCGCGAGACGACGCATCCGTCTACCCTTCCGCTGACGGTGCTGCGGGACGGGACGAAGCGGCTCCGGGAGCTCGAGAAGACGATCGCGGACCTCACCGCCGAGCTGGGCGACGAGGTCACGGTGTCGGGCGAGATCATGCGTCCTGCGCCACGGTGGCGGCCGCTCGCGATCGCGGCAATCGTGCTGGCGGTGGTCGGCGTGGGCGTGGCCCTGCTCACCACCCAGCACATCGTCGGGGGGCTCGTCGCGGTCGTCGCGGTGATCTCCGCCGTGCTCGCCATCCAGCGCCGGCGGCTGGCCTTCGACGTCAACTACCAGAAGCACCTGCGGGGCGAGCAGGTCAATCGCCGCCTGCGCGGGCGTTCCGTCATCGAAGAGCAGCTCCGCCAGAACCAGAAGGCGCGGGAGGCGCAGCTCGCGGGTCTGGGCGTCAAGGACCTCGCCGCGTGCGAAGGGCTGCTGGCAGAGGAAGAGGCGCACGTCGCGCACCTCGAGGAGCTGCGCGCCGAGTTAGCCACGCTGCTCGGCGACCCGCCCGTGACCGAGGACGTGGCCGTCCTGCGCGATCGCGCGGCAGCCGAGGCCGAGCTGCGGCGCCACCTCCTGTCGCAGATGGGCGAGATCGGGAAGCATCCGGCCGGTCACCGCGCCCGGTACGACGCGGCCGTCGCCGCAGGCGAGCTCACCCAGGCCCGCGCCCGCGAGACCGTTGCGGGCGCGCTCGGGCTGGTGCAGGGAAGCCCGGCCGACGCCGACGCCGTGGGTGCGCTGGCCGAGCAGCTCGCCGAGGCCTGACTGCGGCGCGATCGCCTCGCCCGCCACCGGCGTATCGTCGCGGGCACGCTCGATGCGCTCCGTGCGGCCGAGCAGGCCACGATGCGGCAGGCGGCGCGCTTCGTGGAGCGGCGCATGGACCGCGACATCGAGCGGATCACCGGCGGTCGCTACCGGCGCGTCCAGGTCGATGACGCGGACCTGTCGGTCCGGCTGTGGTCGCCCGAGCGGGGCGACTGGGTGGACGCCCGCGCCCTCTCCGACGCCACACTGGCGCAGGTCTACGTCGCGGCCCGGCTCGCGCTGGCTCGCCAGGTGACGGGCGATCGGCGCCCGCCGCTGGTCCTCGACGACCCGTTCGTGGCCTTCGACGACGAGCGCGCCGGACGGGCCATCGACCTGCTCCGCGAGATCGCCGGCGAGCTGCAGATCCTCTACCTCACGACGTCGGCGCGGTACGACGCGCTGGCCGACCTTGTCATCGAGCTGCCGGCACCGGTGGAGGCCGATCGGCCGTCGGCAGTCGCGGAGGCCAGCTGACCTCCCTCGGGCTCGGGTTTGCGCTCGGCGCGGCGCTGAGCTGGGGGATCAGCGACTTCGCCGGCGGCATCGCGAGCCGGCGCTGGGGAGCGTTACTGGTCGGCGTCTGCACACAGGGCATCGGGCTCCTGCTCGCGCTCGGGATCGCCATCCTCTCGCGCGACCCGTTCCCCTCGGCTCCGGGGATCGGCTGGTCGCTGTTTGCCGGCGTGACCGGCGTGATCGGCCTGCTCGCGTTCTACCGGGGGCTCGCGACCGGCGCGATGAGCGTGGTGGCCCCGGTCGCGGCGGTCGTCGGCGCGGGGCTCCCGGCCATCGTGGGGTACGTCCTCGGCGAGCGACTCGCGCCGGGCCAGGTGATCGGGATCGTTGCCGCGCTGGGGGCGGTCGCACTCGTTTCGCGCCCTGCGGCGGGCAGTGCGGAGAGCCACGGCGGAACCTGGCTGGCCCTGTTCGCGGGCCTCGGGTTCGCCGCGTTCTTCGTGGGCATGGACCGGGCATACGCGGCGGGGGCCGGCACCTGGTGGCCGCTGCCGATCGCGCGCGCCGCCTCGTTCGCCCTCACCGCGAGCGGGGCGCTGGCGACCGGGCAGGTCCGCGGCGCGATTCGGGCACTCTCCCCCGTGGTGCTGCTCTCGGGAGTGGGCGACATCGCGGGCAACCTGGGCTTCCTGCTGGCCCGTGCGCAGGGTCCGCTCGGGCCCGCGGCGGTGCTGGCCTCCCTGTACCCGGCCGTCACGGTGATGCTCGCGTGGGTGCTGCTCGACGAGCGACTCTCGCGCGCGCACCTCGCGGGAGTCGCGCTCGCGTTCGCTGGGATCGCGCTGATCGCGGCCGCCTGAGGCAGTCCCGGGACTATGCCGCCCGCGCGCATGCCGCCCGCGCATGCCGCCCGCGCATGCCACCCGCGCCCTTCGGCACGCATCCGTCGGCACGCATCCGTCGGCCATGGGCCGACCTACGCCTGCCCGGCCACCCGGGCGTCGAGCGCCCACCCCCAGTGCAGCACCCGGACCGCGACCAGCACGCCCAGCGCGGCGAGGACCAGGATCGCGGCCGCGGCGATGGAGGCGTCGAGGCTCGCCCCCTCGAACTCGGAGTAGACCAGCAGCGGCAGCGTCTGCGTGCGGCCCGGGAAATTGCCGGCGAACATGATCGTGGCTCCGAACTCGCCCAGGGACCGCGCCCAGCTCATCACGAGCCCGGCCGCCAGCGCGGGCGCCGCCAGCGGCACGGTGACGTGGCGGAACACCCGGAACTCGCTCGCGCCGTCTGCCCGTGCCGCGTCCTCCACGTCCCGGTCCACGCCCGCGATGCCCGTGCGCGCGCTCCGCACGAAGAACGGCGCTGCCACGAACGCCTGGGCGAGCACCACAGCCCCTGTGGTGAACGGGACCACGATCCCCGCGGCGCCGAGGGCCGGCCCGAGGAGGCCCGCACGTCCCAGGGCGAGCAGCAGCGCCAGGCCCGCCACCGCCGGCGGCAGGACGATGGGGAGGTCCACGATGGCCTCGATCAGCCAAGCGCCCCGGAACGGCCTTCGGGCGAGCACCCAGGCGAGCGGGAGGCCGAAGGCGATCGTCAGCAGCAGGCTCACCGAGGTCGTGGCAAGGCTCAGCCCGAGCGCATCCAGCACCGCGCGGCTGCCCACGGCGCCGGCGAGCGAGCCACCCAGCACGGCCCGGCCGACCAGCACGAGGACGGGAAGGCCGAGGAAGACGACGGCGATCGCGACCAGGACCTGCAGCCCGAGGTTGCCCCTGCGGGTGCGGACCGGAGCTCCCCGGCCGGGGGTCACCGCGGCAGGAAGCCGAAGCGCGCCAGGATCGCCTGTCCCTCCGGACCGGCCAGCCACGAGAGGAAGGCGGCGGCGGCCGTCGCGTGCGCGGACCCCCTGACGACCACGCCCGCGTATGTCGCGGGCACGTTCGCGGCCGCCGGGATCGGGATCGTCACGACCTTCGACGAGGACTTCGCATCGGTCACGTACACGATCGCGGCGTCACCCTCGTCGAGCTCGATCTTGGCCAGCACCGCGGTGACGTCATCCTCGTGCGACACGACGTTGGCGGTGTACCGGGCGACGAAGTCGGCCGGGTAGCCCGGCTGACGGGCGAGGTTGACGACGACCTGCTGGGCGTACTTCGTGATCGGAACCTGGCTGCCGGCGGCGATGATGCGCAGGCCGGGCCGCGCGAGGTCCGCCGGTGTGGCAACCCCGGCGGGGTTCGCAAGCGGCACCACGACGGTGAGCACGTTGCCCGCGAACGGCACGGCAGCGCCGTCCGCAAGCCCTTCGCCGACCAGCGTCTGCGCGTTCACCGTGTCGGCCGACAGGAACACGTCGGCCGGGGCGCCCTGCTCGATCTGGACCCGCAGCGCCGCCGATGAGCCCGTGGCGACGGTGAACGATGCTCCCGCGTGGCTCGACTGGTACGCGCGCGTGGCATCCGCGAGCGCGGTGCTCAGCGATGCCGCCGCGAGGACGGTGAGATGGGCGCTCGCCGCCGCAGGGCCGGAAGGCGAGGGTGCCACCCGGGCCTGCGTGGCAGCGCCGCAACCCGTGGCCGCCACGGTCGCGACGAGGGCCAGGGTGGTGAGCGAAACGGTCCCCTTCGGCCGCGGTGGTCTCACCCGCGCGCTCCGCCCGGCGAAGGGACTTCCACGACCACGTTGGTCGCCTTGACCACCCCCACGGCCTCGATCCCGACGGCCAGCCCCAGCTCGTCGACGGCCTCGGCGGTCATGATGCTCACCACGCGGTGCGGGCCGGCCAGGATCTCGACCACGGCCACGATGCCGTCGCGCTGGATCCTAGTGACGATCCCGGGGAAGCGATTGCGCGCGGACTGCGCGACGACAGGCCGGTCCGCCGAGGCGGCCCGCCGCTCGGCGAGGACGCGGGTCACCTCCGCCAGCGGGACGAGCCGCTGCCCGCCCTCCGAGCGGCGGGTCCGGAGCCGGCCCTCCGCCTCCCAGCGGCGCAGCGTCTCCACCGAGATCCCCAGCATCTCCGCCGCGAGACCGATCCGGATATCGGTCGCTTCCTCGCTCATAGCGAGGGATGATGCCGTATCCCGGCAGTGTTGTCTAGCTATGTGTCGGTTGGGCCCTATGCGATCCGGCGGACCGGCTGCCGGGCCAGCCACGGCCGTGCGAGCAGGAAGGCGACCACGACCACCGCCAGCGAGGTCGCGCCCCCCACCCCGAACGACATGGCAGCCCCGAACTGTGCCGCGAGCGTGCCCGCGAAGAGGGCGCCGATCGGGGTCGAGCCGGCGAAGACCGTCGTGTAGACGCTGAGGACCCGGCCCCGCAGGCCGTCGGGAACCGCGAGCTGGATCGAGGTGTTCGCCGTTGCGGTCATCGCGATGCTCCCGAACCCCACCCCGAACAGGCAGGCGAGCGCGATCGGCATGGCGTGCACGGCGACGAGCACCGCCTGCAACAGGCCCAGGATCGCCCCTCCCGCCAGCATCACCCGGGGCGACGAGCGGCCCGCGAACGCGATCGTCAGCGCGGCGACCAGCGAGCCGATGCCGGTGGCCGCCATGAGGAACCCGAAGCCGGTGGCCCCGGCGTGGAGCACGTCGGCGGCGTAAACCGGCACGAGGACGTTCAGGTTCATCCCGACGGTGGAGACCAGCCCCACCACGGCCACGGCGAGCAGCACCACGGGCGTGGCCCGGACGTAGCGCAGTCCCTCGGCCAGGTCCGCGAGTACCGCCCGGGCGCTCCTCTGGAACCGGTAGCCGCCGCGCGCGTGCAGCTCCGACGGGCGCATCGCGAACAGCCCGATGATCACCGCGATGTAGCTGACCCCGTTGAGGAGGAAACAGCTGGCGATGCCGACCAAGCCGATCACCACGCCGGCGATGGCGGGGCCCACGATCCGCGCGGTGTTGAACACGGCCGAGTTCAGGGCCACGGCGTTCACCACGTCGTCCCGGCCCACCATCTCGACCACGAACGCCTGGCGGGTGGGCATGTCGATGGTGTTCACGCAGCCGAGCAGCAGCGCGAGCACGCCGATGTGCCAGGGCTGGACCTGGTGCGTCCAGGTCAGCCAGAACAGCACCAGCGCCAGGATCATGGAGGCCGTCTGCGTCGCGATGATGGTCGTGCGCTTCGGCAGCGCGTCGGCAATGAGCCCGCCGAAGAGCCCGAACACCATGATCGGCAGGAACTGCACCGCGGAGATGACCCCGAGCACGAACGGGTCCTGGGTCAGCTGCAGCACGAGCCAGCCCTGGGCCAGCGACTGCATCCAGGTCCCGATCAGCGAGATCAGCTGGCCCGAGAAGAAGAGGCGGAAGTTGCGGTGGCGCAGGGCGACCCCGGCGCGCCGGGCACCGGTGACCGCCCGGGGTCGGGCGGGCCCGGTCGTCGACAGCATGCGCCAAGCCTACCCCCGTGGCTTCCGGGGCGCGACCGGGGGTTCCCGGCCACCGTACGATGGCGGCCGCGTCCAGCTCAGGAGGTGACCGCCATGCCCGTCGAGGTCCGCCCGTACGGCGCCGATGACCTGCGTCCGTTCCTCGTCGCGGCCGAGATCCCGTTCGCCTACGCGGTCCGGGACGAGTACGTCCGGGACCACGAGCGGATCCTGGAGCGCGACCGGTTGCTCTGTGCGTACGACGGGGACGCGATCGTGGGCACGGCGGCGGCGCTGTCGCTCCGCCTCACCGTGCCCGGGGCCGAGGTTCCCGCGGCCGGCGTCACGGAGGTCGGCGTCATCCCCAGCCACCGGCGACGCGGGATCCTGACCTCGATGATGGCCCGGCTCCTGGCCGACGTCCGGGCCCGGGACGAGCCGGTGGCGGTGCTCTGGGCGTCCGAGGCGGCCATCTACCCGAGGTTCGGGTATGGCCTCGCGACGCTGGATGCCTCGTTCGACCTTCCGGGAGCGGCGCGCGTCCTCCGTCCCGCTCCCGAGAGCGGCGGACGCGTTCGGCTGGTCGACGTCGGCGAGGCGGGCGGGTTGCTGCCGCGGGTCTTCGAGGCGGCCAGGACGGCCCGGCCCGGGTTCGTCACCCGGACCGCCGCCTGGTGGGAGCTCCAGG